>CAIWHI010000186.1 GCA_903912435.1 uncultured Bacteroidota bacterium
ACCCATTTCTTATTTTTTGCAAATATCTGTTCGTAACTTACCATAGTGGCTTTGAGTATGCAATATTACTTCAATTTCAGCCAATATAAAAGAACCAAACGAGTAGGGAATTATGCTTGCAGTGAATTAATAATTGTATAATCTCAGATTGCACTATTTCTAATTATTTAAGGCTTCTTTTTCTTTCTGGAACCTTAGCATATTATCACGCAATCGGGCAGCTTCCATAAAGTCGAGGTCTTTGGCTGCCTTTTCCATTTCTTTTTTTGTCTTGGTAATTAGCTTATCCAGTTGTGCTGCATTCCTATAGCCGGTAGCTTCAGGTTCGGCAGCTATAGGCAGTGCCTCATCATTAACCGCATACTTGCTCTTTTCATCAAACCCTTTAATATCAAGCACCGAACCCTGAAGCATTATTTCATTTATAGACTTTCTGATGGTTTTTGGGGTAATACCATGCAGCACATTATAGCTTATTTGCTTTTCTCTTCTACGGTCAGTTTCATCTATAGTCCTTTGCATGCTATCGGTAATCTTATCTGCATAAAATATTACCAGACCATCCACATTACGGGCAGCCCTGCCGGCCATCTGGGTTAGCGAGCGCTCATCCCTCAGGAAACCTTCCTTATCAGCATCCATTATGGCCATAAGCGATACCTCCGGTAGGTCAAGACCCTCCCTCAATAGGTTTACACCCACCAGCACATCAATAACACCCAGGCGCAGGTCACGGAGTATTTCCACCCTTTCCAGGGTATCCACTTCAGAGTGTATGTATTTCGATTTTACGTTTATTCGTTTCAGGTATTTATCTAGTTCCTCAGCCATACGCTTGGTGAGGGTAGTAACCAGCACCCTGTCGCCTTTCTTTACCCTAAAGTCTATTTCATCCAGCAGGTCATCTACCTGGTTGATGCTAGGCCTTATCTGTATAGGTGGTTCTATAAGTCCGGTAGGCCTTACAATTTGCTCTACCACCACACCACCACATTGTTCCAGTTCATATTTTCCCGGTGTGGCACTAATGAAAATAACCTGATTCAGCTTGGTCTCAAACTCATAGAAATTCAGGGGCCTGTTGTCTAAAGCTGAAGGCAGTCGGAAGCCAAAATCTACAAGTGTAATTTTACGAGAACGGTCACCACCATACATGCCGCTTATCTGGGGTATGGTTACGTGGCTCTCATCAATCACTAATAAAAAATCATCAGGGAAATAATCGAGCAGGCAAAAGGGGCGCGCACCGGGTTTGCGTCTGTCCAGAAAGCGGGAATAGTTTTCAATACCACTGCAATAGCCCAATTCCTGTATCATTTCCAGGTCATAGCTCACCCTTTCTTTTATGCGTTGTGCCTCTATATGCTTGCCATTACTTTTAAAGTACTCAGCCTGCGAGTTCATTTCATCCTGTATTTCATAGATGATTTGGCTCATTTGTTCCTTAGGGGCAATGTATAGATTGGCAGGGAAAATAGCCGCATTATCCATTGATAGGATTCTCTTGCCATTCTCAGGTTCAAAACTTTCAATTTCTTCAATCTCATCGCCGAAGAACGTAATTCTATAACCAAAATCTACATAGGGAAGGTTTACATCTACGGTATCCCCTTTTACCCTAAAGGTTCCCCTGGTAAAATCTCCTTGGCTTCTGTTGTATAATGAATTGACCAAAAGGTGCAGGAAGTGGTTACGCCCAATATTATCTCCTTTTTTGAAACGGATGATGCTATTGGCATATTCTGAAGGGTTACCAATACCGTATATGCATGATACCGATGCCACTACAATTATATCACTACGACCGCTTAGCAAACTGCTGGTGGCACGCAGGCGCAGTTTTTCCAATTCTTCATTTATTGAAAGGTCTTTTTCAATATAGGTATTAGATACCGGCATATAAGCCTCGGGTTGGTAATAATCGTAGTAAGAAACGAAATACTCTACAGCATTATCTGGGAAAAACTGCCTGAACTCACCATATAGCTGGGCAACAAGTGTTTTATTGTGGGTAAGAATCAGGGTGGGTTTCTGCACGGTTTGAATCACATTGGCCACCGTAAATGTTTTACCCGAACCCGTTACCCCCAACAAAGTCTGGAATTTCTCACCCTGGTCTATACCTTCAGAAAGCATTCTTATTGCTTCGGGCTGGTCGCCGGCGGGCTGGTATGGACTTTGGATGTTGAATTTCATAATGGAGCAAACCTTTATTATGTCACAACCATAAATTATTTTGTTGGTTGCGATGTTGCAAAATTCTGTATTTATAGCGAGAAAAAGTAAATTCTTTAAAGATTGGGATTGATTTGTGGAAATCTAATTTGTGAATGATTTTACCGTTAAACAACGGTATTTCAAGCCATTGAAAAAGGTTGTTAAACTTTGTTATCCAAAATGTTAAAAGTGGCATGGATTTTGTATCAAGATTTCTAATTGCTTCGAATAGGTTGGTTTATAGTGTGTTAAATAATAAGCCTTTGTTAATTGTGGCTTGTTAAATTAATTCCGTGCTATTTTATTCGAAGATATTTAACTTTTTGTTTAAGGACTCCAAAAACATTCCTAACTTCGTAACAAATTTTTTATTTATGCCCAAATTCTATTTTATGAAAAAGTATGAGACCGGAAGTAACCAAAATGGTCTTATAGCCCTCGCTACCGGAAAAAAGTCCGGCCAGGGTTTCTCGCGAATGGTTAATCGTGCAACAGCTAAATTGGCCGGTTTGTCGCTAGCAGTACTGTTGTTATTCCTAACAAGCATCTCTACAGTCTCGGCTCAAACGGGTTCGTGGACAGCTTTAACAAATCTGCCTTCCGACTATAATGGTGGGGTAATGTTACTGCTAAGTGATGGTACGGTACTTTGTAAAACATATACGGGTGGCACCTATGGTACCACATTTAATAAGCTTACTCCCGATATTCATGGTAGTTATATTAATGGTACCTGGTCTTCAATTGCAGCAATGCATGATGACAGGCTTTATTTCTCATCACAAGTATTGAAAGATGGCCGTGTATATGTGGCCGGCGGAGAATATGGTTCCGGTAGTTCAAAATCGGAAGTTTATAATCCATTAACCAATACCTGGACCATGTGTCCGGTTATTTCCCATCAGTTAATTTCTGATGCCAACTCTGAAATATTATCCAATGGCAAAGTTTTACAGGCCACTGTAGTTGATACTGTAAGCGGCACACCTTTTCTATCATGGAATACCTATTTATATGATCCGGCTGCAAATACCTATGCTACAGGCCCAACCACCCTTGGTACACCAAATGAATCGGTATGGGTAAAACTGCCTGATAACAGTATATTATTTGTAAATAGATTGGCCACTTCATCTGAAAGGTATATCCCTTCTTCTAATACCTGGGTAAGTGATGCTACGGTTCCAGTGTCTCTTTATGATGCATTTGGAGATGAAACAGGTGCAGCTTTCTTGTTGCCTGATGGCCGGGCATTCTTCTTAGGTGCTACTGGCCATACAGCGTATTATACACCATCTGGCACTTCAAGCCCTGGTTCTTGGTCTGCAGGACCAGATATGCCCTCTGGAAAAGGTACCCCAGATGCTGCTGCTTCAATGATGATAAATGGTAAAATATTATGTGCTTTATCTCCTGCTCCTACTTCAGGAGATCATTTTCCTTCACCTACTTCATTTTATGAGTTTGATTATAACACAAATACTTTTACCTCAATATTTGCACCGGGGCATCCCGCAGGTGATACTTTGAGTAATGGTTGCTACATTACTAATATGCTTGCACTGCCAGATGGTAATATTCTTTTCTGTCAGCAGGGATATCGTCAATATTATGTTTATACACCAAGTGGTAGTGCTGTTGCGGCAGGTAAACCTGTTATTGGTAGTGTTACACCTACCAGTTGCACAGGTTTTACTATAATTGGTACTAAATTTAATGGTATTTCTGAAGGTGCTTCTTATGGTGATGACTGGCAGATGGCCACCAACTATCCTATTGTAAGATTGACATCTGGTACCAATGTGTATTATTGCCGGTCGTCAAACTGGAATACTACTGGCGTTCAGAGAGGAAGTGCACCAGATACAGCACAATTTACTCTTCCATCAGGTCTACCTGCAGGCTCTTATAACCTACAGGTTATTGCCAATGGTATTGCTTCTGATAATTTTTCATTTTCGACAGTGCCTGCATCTATTTCTCCATCTACAGCTAGTATTTGTAATGGTACATCAACTACTTTATCTGATGCCACAGTTGGTGGAGTATGGACAAGTTCTAATACATCAGTAGCAAATGTTGGTTCAACCGGAACGGTAAACGGAGTAGGTATAGGAACTACAATTATTTCTTATGCTTTATCTGGTGGTTGTTTTGCTACAGCAACAGTAACTGTTAAGTCTGCTCCTGTAGCAATAAGTGGTCCATCAGCGGTTTGCGTTGGTGCAACTATAACTTTAACTGATGCTACATCAGGCGGTATCTGGACAAGTGTTACTACTCCTGTTGCGACAATAGGTTCATTAACAGGTATTGTTACCGGTGTTTCTGTGAGTGGTACTACAATGTCTTATACCCTGGGTAATGGATGTGCTGCAACAAAAATTATTAATGTAAATCCGAATCCGTCTTCCATATCGGCTTCATCTACAAATGTTTGTGTAGGTAGCACACTTACCCTTACCGACCCTACAAGTGGTGGCGTTTGGAGCAGTAATAGTTTGTCAGTAGCCACAGTTGGCGCAGGAACTGGCATCGTTACAGGTGGTATCACAGGTCCAGTTATAATAAGCTATACTTTATCATCAGGTTGCTATACCACAATTAGTCTTTCAGTAATTAATACACCTTCTGCTGGTAGTATTACTGGTACTACTATAGTCGCTGTAGGTAGTAGTGTTACTCTTTCTGATGCCGCTCCAGGTGGTGTTTGGATTAGTGGCAATACATCGGTAGCTACAATTGGTAGCCTTACAGGTACTGTAACTGGAGTTTCATCAGGTACAGCATTAATGAGTTATACAGTTACTAATGCCTGTGGTTCGGCCTCGGCAACGGCCACATTTATAGTTACAGGTGGAGTCGCTGCAATAGGTGGTCCGTCTACGGTATGTTTAGGTGCTACAATTACTTTAACTGATGCTAGCTCAGGTGGAAGTTGGTTTAGTTCTAATACATCTGTAGCAACCATAATTACTGGTACCGGCGTTTTAAGTGGTATTGCCGGAGGCACAGCAACTATTACTTATACCGTGGGTGGAAGTTCAGTTTACAAAGTAATTACTGTTATTGCTCCGGTGTCTTATGGAGGTGATATTAGTACAGTAGCCGGTAATGGTACTGGAGGCTACACCGGTGATGGTAGTGCAGCTACGTCTTTAGAATTACATTATCCTCAAGGAGTAGCGGTTGATGGTATCGGTAACATATATATCGCTGATCAGTATAATAGCCGTATACGCAAAGTAAGCCCACTAGGGATAATGACTTCTATAGCAGGAACAGGTGTAAATGGCTATAATGGGGATGGTATAAGTGCAACATCAGCACAGTTAAATATTCCAATAGCTGTTGCAGTTGATGCAAGTGGTAATGTTTTTGTTGCTGACCAGCAAAATTTCAGGATCCGTAAGATAAATACTTCCGGAGTCATATCAACTGTTGCAGGTACTGGTACAGGTGGCTTCAGTGGTGATGGTGGTGATGCAACAAGTGCAGCGATTAATGGAGCAAGTGGTCTCGCAATAGATGCCAGTGGCAATTTATATATTTCCGACTTCTTTAATAACCGTATTCGTAAAGTGAATACTTCTGGTGTTATTAAGACAATTGCGGGTTCAGGTGCTTCCGGCACAGGTACTTTTTCCGGTGATGGTGGTGCTGCTACCTCTGCCGGGTTATACTGGCCTATTGGCGTTGCAGTTGATGGCGCAGGAAATTTGTTTATAGCTGATTATTCTAATAATCGTATTCGTAAAGTAAATACTTCAGGTATTATAAGTACAGTAGCTGGTGATGGTGGTATGAGTTACACCGGAGAAGGTACAGCTACTTCTGTGTCATTGAATTCACCTACAGGTGTAGCAACTGATGCATTGGGTAATGTATTTATTGCTGACCAAACCAACAACCGTCTTCGTAAATTAACTACCTCCGGCATTATAAGTACCATTGCAGGTAATGGTACCGCTGGTTTCACAGGGGATGGTTCTCCTGCAACCAGCTATGAGCTAAATCTACCTAATTCTGTGGCTGTTGATGGTAGTGGAAATGTGTTTATTGCCGATGCAACCAATCATCGTATCCGTAAAGTTGCTCCTATTACATCAGTTGCGCCTATTACCGGTGCTTTAAGTGTTTGTGCAGGTGCTTCTACAACTATGGGCGATGCAACGGGAGGTGGACTATGGAGTAGCAGTGATTCTAGTGTTGCTACTATAACCAGTTCAGGTGTTGTTACTGGTATTTCAGCAGGGATAGTACATATCACTTACTCTGTAAGTAGTTCATGTGTATCAGGAATTGCCATAGCTACAATTACAGTTCTACCTGCTCCAAACGCAGGTACTATTACCGGTGCTTCAAGTGTAGCTGTAAGTTCTACAATAACATTAAGCGATGCAACCTTTGGTGGTGTTTGGACTAGTGGTAGCACTAGTGTAGCAACAATAGGTTCAGGAACTGGTGTTGTAAGCGGTATTTCTGCGGGTATAGCATTAATTAGCTACATAGTTACTAATTCATGTGGCAGTGCCCGTGCTTTATTTACAGTTACTGTTACAAGTAGCAGTATAGCAGCCATCAGCGGTCCATCATCAGTATGTAATGGTTCTACTATTACATTAACAGATGCCACCTCAGGTGGAACCTGGAGCAGTTCAAATACATCTACTGCAGTAGTAGGTACCACTGGTGTTGTTTATGGTGTATTGCCTGGTGCAGTTAGTATCATCTACACTGTAGGTGGAAGTTCAGTATCTAAGGCAATTACCGTAGATGGTTTCCCATATGCCGGCACTATTTCCGGTACAACTTCAGTTGGGGTAGGTTCTACAACATTGTTGGCCGATGCAGCATCTGGAGGTGTATGGAGCAGTAGCAATACTGGTGAGAT
>CAIWHI010000187.1 GCA_903912435.1 uncultured Bacteroidota bacterium
CACTTCATTATAAGTGATATTCCCTCATCTATCCTATTGATGTCTTCTACTTTTGCATTTTGAAAAATTGTGCAATATGAAGATACCATTTTTCTGAACAAAAAATTATCAAATACAAATCTGGAAACTGTAAACCCCGGTGGTTTAGACTCCGGGGTTCTATTGGGGTCAAAGGGTATATCAATTTTCTTTCCATTAGGAGCAGCAAAAACTATTCCCAATGCCGGTAAAAATTCTTTGGAATTTGCATGAATTTCCTTGAGCCAATCAGGATTTGCCCGGTTTATGACTAATGATGTTTTTCCACTACATGCATCGCCACATACCTTATCTCTGGGGAATATTTCCTTTTCAATAACTATATGTGGTATTGAAAATTTTGACAGAAAAAATGAGGTGGCAGCACCTGCAGGTCCTGCACCAATTATTACCACCGAAGTTTTTAGCACGTTTACTCCCATTCCTGCAACATCAAATCCACTGAATGTTAACTAATTTCGCAATCCATTCCAATAGTTACAAAGAAGTAAGATAATTTTCGAGTCGGTCAATGTTTTGTCTTAACCCAACATCGGCTTTGTACTCATTAATTGTAATCTCTTTTTGCTCTTTGGATTCAAAAAGCATACTTACTATAACCAATGTATTGTAATCCTGTGCATCAAAGGTAATGGTTGTTTGGAATTTCGGACCGACTACATGATTAAAAACAATTTTCTTATGTTGAATAAGCTCCTTGTAAATATTTTTGTTAGGGTAATCCGTACCATCTGGACCGTGTAAGATGAATTCCCATTCACCTCCTTCTACTACATCCATAGTGATAATAGTAGTTGTAAAACCATCGGGTCCATACCAATGTTTTATATGACTTGGGGTGGTCCAAACTTCCCACACCAAACCAACAGGAGCATTTATAACCCTGCTTATGGTCATTGTTCTATCCTGCATACTAAAAATCTATTTTACGGATTTTAAAGCAATGAATTTGAAAGATTTGTCAACTTATCAAAACTTTGGCTCCAGCCTGCCTTCTGACCTGCAAGATAATGCTTTGCATCCTCCCTGATTTTGGAAACAGCAACATGCAAAGTCATTACGGTTTTATTGCCGTACCCTTCAAATGTTATTATGTTGTTTACCTCGAATAGCCTTTTCCCTTCATCATCCAATGCTCCAGTTATAAATACAAGTTTCTTTTCCTTTTCAATTGCTACAAATTCCCCATCCATAGGATATACACTTCCATCCGGCCCTTTCATGTGGATTGACAATAAATTACCTTTTTGCGGAATCCACTCACAAACTGGATTGGTAAAGCCTTTTGGAGCCCACCATTTAGCCAAGTGTTCCTGTTCTGTCCATAGCTTCCAGATGAGTGCAACAGGTGCATCCAGCAGTCTTGTAAGAATCATTTCTTTTACATCACCAACACCGTCATTTGTAGTAAATTCTATACCCCCAATAAATTCATCTAATTGATCGAAAGTACCCTTGAATCCTTGCTGCATTTGATCTGTCATGCCGAAGAAAGTATCCTCTTCCTCCTTTGTTGCATTAACAGATCCACCAGATAAGGTTAGAATTGTCTTATTATTTACCTCAGTAAGTGTCAGTGTATTTATAACTTCCAGTGGCCATAAATTGCTCATAGGATGTCTTGTGATGTTTCCATGCTCATCACAGAAAGAATTTATAAACACAATTTTGTCTGGAGCGGATACTTCTTTATAAACAAATTTACCCCACATCGCATGCCCATCAGGGGTTACCATGTTGTACAGAAAAGTGCCACCGGAATAAACTTCCATTCTAGTTATGTTTAATTTCAAACCCTTTGGTCCCCACCAATGCACCATACGTTCAGGTTCAGTAAAGGCTTTATAAACCAATAGTTTTGGGGCGTTTATTTCTCTTGTGATCGTAAAATTACGGGCATTGTTGCCGGTATTTTGAGTGTGTAGTGCTTCCATAGCAGTTTTTATGTTTGTTTTATAATTCCTTGTCTTTAATTGTTTTTAAATAGGCATCCAACGAATCAAGTTTTGCATTCCAAAATTTCTTGTATTGCTCCACCCAGTCTGATATTTCAATAAGTTTATCCGGTTGTGCTTCACAAAACCTCTCTCTCCCCTTTTTCTTTATAATAATAAGTCCAC
>CAIWHI010000188.1 GCA_903912435.1 uncultured Bacteroidota bacterium
ATAAATTCAGGAGTAACAAAACTTGATCTCGAGACTATAGAAGTATTTGGCACAGAAGAGTTATTGGCTGAAGAGGGTAAAGTAACCATCTATGTTAAAGATAAAGTTGTAGCAGAAAACAAAAGTATCATTCTATGGAAAAAAGAGGATGGCAAGTGGATGATTTACCGGGATATTGCTAATGGTAATTCAAAATAAGGAACTTTGTTCAAATTATTTTGCACTGGCAATATTAAATATGGAAAAACATTAGCACGCCTTCAGCAATATTTGTGCATTGGTTCTGGCGAATTTCGCAAGTCGTTACAATAAGGTCGTCCCGACAAAAAGGAGAACCATAGAACCAAAGCGAGGATCGATAAGGTTTTCGCTCTCTTGTATTGAGGATGATGCCCTACCCGAATTAATCATCACCCATAATTCGCATTGACCGATTATTGGCGACCTTGCCTAAGAGTTGACAAAAAAAAGCCGCACCTAGTTAGGTACGGCACGTATATATAAAATTACTTTTCTTAAAATTAGTTACCCAAATAGGTCTTTAATAGCTGGCACCTGCTTGCAGTACGCAATTTGGTTATAGCCTTATCTTTTATCTGGCGAACACGCTCGCGGGTTAATGAGAATTTCTCACCGATATCTTCGAGCGACATAGGATTAGCTACACCAATACCGAAATACAGCTTAATAACATCTCGCTGACGGTCGGTAAGTGTACTTAAAGAACGCTCTATTTCGCACCTTAACGACTCACCATGATAAAGGTCGGCATCAGCAGAATCCGAATTGGGGTTTTCGAGGATATCGAGCAATGTATTATCCTCACTGTCCACAAATGGTGCATCAACCGATACGTGTCTTGCAGCTACACCTAATGTAGTTTCGACTTCTTCGGTACCAATATCCAATAATTCTGCCAATTCCTCAGTTGATGGCTCACGTTCATATTCCTGTTCCAGTTGTGAATAAGCCTTGCTGATTTTATTAGATAGACCAACCTTATTCAGTGGTAAACGAACGATACGGGATTGCTCAGCAAGTGCCTGTAAAATAGATTGGCGAATCCACCACACAGCGTAGGATATAAACTTGAAACCGCGGGTTTCATCAAAACGCTGGGCAGCCTTAATCAAACCCAGATTACCTTCATTTATCAAATCACTTAAAGAAAGTCCCTGGTTTTGGTATTGTTTGGCAACTGATACTACGAAACGCAGATTAGCCTTGGTTAATTTCTCAAGAGCTTTCTGATCACCTTGTTTAATCCGGATAGCCAGTTGTACTTCTTCTTCCGGCGTTATTAAATCTACTTTCCCAATTTCCTGCAAATACTTTTCAAGAGATTGACTTTCACGATTTGTTATTGATTTCGTGATCTTTAACTGACGCATAGACATAGGCAAAGAATTGAGTGGTTTTTAAAATAGTAACTCACAACTATGGGTATCATTAAAAAACTTACAATAGAGTGGCAAATCTAAGGTTCTTAACAATCAAACCCAAAAAAAATTACGATTACCTTAACACAAATTTATTGCTAAGTATAGATACCACCAAAAAATATTCAAAAGAACCCCGAATATAATTTTGTTTGTAGCAGTATTTTTTTATTATTGCACCGAAACTGTTAACAAGCGAATAGTAAGACAATGAACAAAAAAAAGGTAATGTACTCTGTTGAATTCCCGATAAGGTGTTCCCCATCTATTTTATACGATTTCTTATCTACCCCGGTGGGCCTTCAAGAGTGGTTTGCCGACAAAGTAGACCAGAG
>CAIWHI010000189.1 GCA_903912435.1 uncultured Bacteroidota bacterium
TAAAACTATAGCCAAACCCCTAAAAGAAGGACCTTTCAACTTTTTATAATTAAATACCAGCAGGCTATTTTTCATTACTCATCCCCTATTTGATTGAAGTTTTATCGCCATAACAACCATTAGCAGGTAAACAAAAAATATTTTTGTTGATACAATTATTATGTGTAAATAAATGATAAACATAGTATTAAGCAATGATGGGACTCCCCTCCTGTTTTTAGGAGGGGACGTTTTGGCGAAGCCAAAACTGGGGTGGTTGCGGCGAGGTTAGCCATGCGTGTTAAGCAAAATACCTACTACCCCACCACCCTCCTCCTCAACCTCATCACAGGCTTCTCCACCACCACATATATCAGATAAGCAGATAACACACAGGCAACTAGGCAGATAAGCATCATCCGATTGCCTGAAACCGGTATCTGCCAATGTGCAGCAATATTTTGGGTAACATGTATTACTCCCTTATGGGTCAGGTAAATACTATAGGATATCGTAGCTATATAAGTGGTAACCTTAGATTGCCACCTATACAATAAGCTACCAGCACTTATTGCCCCCACAACTATTGCCCCATACCCCATAGCAACCACCGCAAATCCCCAAACCGATGCAGAATAAGTGAACTGGTCATTACACAAAAACCAGGCACCGGTCAACAGGCCCAATCCCAACACCAGCCATAGGTTACCATATTTGCATATTCGCCTCCAGGTATCAGGGGCAAATTGGTAAAATGCAGCAATAGCTACCCCTATTACTAATCCATCAAGCCGGGTATAAGTAGGATAATAAATACTTTGGTACCAGTTCACACCGAAGTCATCACTATCAACATGTAAATTATTCCAAATCAGCTGCCTCAAAATAATAGTGGTTAGCAGCATGGCTGATAAGAGAACAACCCATTTCTTAATGGCTGTGCAATAGCCTATACAGACAATTACCACAGGCAACAACAAGTAAAAATGTTCCTCTACACATAGCGACCATGCATGAGAAAATGCGCCAAACGTTCTAACATTTAGCCCCAGGTTCTGGGTAAATGTAAGGTATCGCCACACAGGTAAAAATCTCTCCCGCTCATGAAAGGCTGGTAGGAAATAATATAGCCCAACCACTACCCAGAACGCAGGCATTATCCGTAGAAATCGCTTTATGAAAAAGGTCTTCAAAGAAATATGCCCTGTCTTTTTCATTTCGCCAAACAACTGTGAAGCTATCAGGAATCCGCTTAAAACAAAAAACAAGTCTACACCAGTCCACCCAAAACCTGAAAACTCGGGCAGCCATTCTGGATGGCCAAACATGGGCATCTGGTAATGATACAGGAATACCATCAGGATAGCCACAGCCCGCAAATGGTCAAGTCCATAAAGTTTATTTTCGGGTTCTTTTGGCAAAGCAGACATTCCTCCAAATGTAGTATTTATGTATATGCCTATTGTATTTGTTTTGTAAATAACCAGAATCCCTATTAATGATTTGATTGGTTCAAAAGGGATACATTCTCGTTATAATACCTTGTATTGATTTCCCCAATTATTATTAAAGCACTGATGCCAATTAGAAATAATAGTCTACATTTATGCCTTACAAGACATTATATATTATTAATTATATCTACTTATTTATGAAAAAAGGGTTGAAGTGGTTGCTGGGTATTTTACTTTTTTTGGGAATCATTGTAGCTGCACTTTATGTAATTCGGCAAAACCAAATTAAAACATTCAATGCTAAGTTCATCCCTGCACAATACGAAACCCAACAATCAATATTGGCTTTTGCACATGAAAAGAGTATTCCCGGTGAAATACTCGTGGCAAAAGACACAGCAGGATACGCTACTGTAAGACACTTATTTTCGCCTGGAACTATTTTCATATTAGATGCTAAAATGAAAATAGTAGATATTAACTATGGTAACTATAAAGGCTCATGTTACTTTGACATTGCTAAGTACATATGTGATGATTTCAATTTTACAAAAAGCAAATACACACACGCTATTACAGATACAAGTTTCATATCCGATTTAACCACTTCAACTCTATTCATTACAGACTTTACATGGGAAAAGGCCCAAGGCTATGATTATATAGTTTGCTTTTGTTGGGCAAAATGGATGATTACATCATATACCAACGAGGGTGCAGTGCAACAAATATCAGATTGTATCAAAAAGAATACCAAAAGAAAAATTCTTCTTGTGTCTGTCAATTCAGATTGTGTAACACCTTGGTTTCCATCAACGATGGCATTACCAGCAAGCAGATAAAGCGCAATCCTATCATATAAGAATAAAATCGTAGCTTAAATAATAAATTACCTATAAATGTCGGTATGCAATGGTTCATCCTCAGTGCTTTGCAGCCATGCTTCGTTTATCCATCCAAACCTGTACTTTTGCAGTATAGAAACAACACCCAATGAGCGAAGAAAAGTCACTTAATTTTTTGGAAGAAATTATTGAAGATGATATAAAGGCAGGTACCCATGGGGGCAGGGTTCATACTCGTTTCCCTCCCGAGCCTAATGGTTATTTACATATTGGCCATGCTACTTCTATTTGTCTCAACTTCGGACTGGCTAAAAAATACA
>CAIWHI010000190.1 GCA_903912435.1 uncultured Bacteroidota bacterium
AAAAGTTTAACCCCATCACGCATAGGTACCATTACTTCCTTTTTGGTATAGTGCAGGGTTGGTGTATTTTGGGCAATACTGGTAGCTGCTACAAATAATAGGAAAGCAACAAAAGCAAAACGGGAAATCAATTTCATCTGCAAATAAATATTTTAAGCACCATTGCCTTTGTAGGTGAATTGCAAAATAAAGGAATAAATATGTAATGCTTTGTTAGATTAGTAAAAAACACTTGTGCAATAGGTATAAATTTCATGAGCTACAGTAAGCTCCATCCCCCTTATAGACTCAATTATTGAAATATCATCTACAATAATGGTAGTAAGGCGAAAAAATCGATAATTTTTCTTCCAAAATAATGACTATAAAACAAGCAATATGATTGAATTTGTTTATTTTACTAAACATTACGAAAATATTTGGCAAAATTTATTGGAATGGCTTTAAACTAGGGATTTTTGGTTGAAAATGAAAAAGTGCCGAACGCATGTCCGGCACTTTTAACTCTTGTGGATATTATTCCTTTTCTGAAGGCTTGGATTCCTTATCTTTTTTCCTGCCTGCTTTTTTCAAGGCGGTATCAATAAGCCATTCAATCTGGCCATTCACACTACGAAAATCGTCGGTCGCCCATTTCTCCAGCGCCTTAAACACGTCCTCGTCTATCCTAAGCACAAATGATTTCTTAGCTGCCACTTACTCTAATTTATTGGTACAAAGTTCCGGTATTTAATACAGGTTGTGCACTTCTTTCTCCGCAAAGTACCACCATGAGGTTGCTCACCATAGCAGCCTTGCGCTCATCATCAAGGTGCACAATGTCTTTTTTGCTTAGCTGGTCCAGGGCAAGCTCCACCATGCTCACCGCACCCTCTACTATCTTAAACCTTGCTGCCACTATAGCACTTGCCTGCTGACGTTGTAACATGGCACCTGCTATTTCCTGTGCATATGCCAGGTGGCTTATGCGTGCTTCTTTAATGATGATACCCGCACTTTCCAGGCGTTCGTTGAGCTCGGTGGCCAACAGTTCATTTATTTTGGTGCCACCTTCCCTAAGGGTAAGGGCTGCGTTTTCATCTTCAATATTATCGTAGGCAAAGTTCATAGTAAGGGTTCGAAGGGCTGCCTCGCTTTGCATTCTTACAAAGGCATTATAATCGGCTACATCATAGGCCGCCTTATAGGTATCTTGTATCTGCCAAACAATTACCCCTGCTATCTCAACCGGGTTACCCATTTTGTCGTTTACCTTAAGGGTAGGAATGGCCAGATTTTGCACACGCTGGGTGAGTTTGTTAGCCGTATAAAACGGGTTTACAAAAAACATTCCATTGTCCTTAACCGAACCCACATAATTACCAAATAGGTTGAGCACCCTGGCCGTATTGGGTTGCACAATGATTAATCCTTTCCAGATAAGGATAGCAGCCAGCATAGAGACAATGCCCGGAACTACAATAACCCCATTGTTAGAAACACCTGCCTGGATAAAGCAGTAAACGGTAATTAATAAGAAAACTACCGATAAAATTAAGGCTGTGTAGCCATTGGTTGGTTTGATTACCTTTTCCATGATTTTGAATTGTTTGATATCAATTTGATATCAAAGTTATACCATTTTTGGAAATGCCAAATAAATATTTTGTTAAATGGGAGATGGGTTCGTTCCGCCTGAATATTCGAATTGTTATTTGAAAAATAATTTTCCCAAATTGGGAACATTTTGTATTTTTGTATAAACTTTTCAATTGAGGGTAATTGCAAAAAGAAATTTAAGGGCTTTTTGGGAACTTCATCCTGATTGCGAGCAACAAATGACATCTTGGTACAGGGAGGCTGAAAAAAGCGTCTGGAAAAGTCCAGTGGATATTAAGAAAAAGTATCCTTCAGCTAGTATTATATCAGAAAATCGTATTGTTTTCAATATTAAGGGTAATAATTATAGAATAATTGTGAAAATAAATTACTCATACCAAATGGTATGGATAAGATTTGTGGGTACACATTCAGAGTATGACAAAATAGATGCAAAAACTATCTAATTATGAATATTAGTCCAATAAATAATGAACAGGATTATCAAAATGCGTTGAATCGCCTTGAGCAAATATTCGATGCAGAAAAAGGTAGTACAGAAGGGAACGAGCTGGAAATATTGGGTATTCTAATTGAAAAATACGAAAATGAACATTACCCCATAGGCTATCCTGACCCAATAGAGGCAATAAAATTCAGGATGGAACAAATGGGGTACAGCCAAACGGATTTGGCTAAAATAATTGGTTTAAAAAGTAGAACAAGTGAAATATTGAGCAGAAAACGAAAGTTAACTCTAAATGTTATCAGGAAATTACATAATGAGCTAAATATTCCAACCGACGTACTTGTGCAGGCATATTAATATTGATTATGTTTATATAAGCTATAATTTCGATTCATTTCAAATTTTCTTACTTTTATAATATGGAATTGAATGA
>CAIWHI010000191.1 GCA_903912435.1 uncultured Bacteroidota bacterium
AATTAAATCCTTAGGAAAAATGGTTAATAATGAAGAACTAATTGCATATGGAAAAATAAATTGCACTAAAGTAGAACTGTTTTTAAAAGACCACCCATTGCCTTTACGTCAAATAGATCATACGAGAATATTCGACATTGTAGAATATTAGAAAATCTATTGAATAAAGATAAAAATATGATGCAAATAGTTGAAGGTGCTAAAGTTGCAGGTTCAGATTCATATCCAGTTAATTGGGGGCAAAAATGTTGTGATGATGACCAACCTTATTGTTTTTGCACTAATTCTAGCACATCTGATTCCTACTGTGACACAACAATGAAACTTAATGACTCTTCCTTTATCATGTGAACTCGACATTTAGTGAATGCAAACAGAAATGTCAATTTTTTTTTTATTAAATATCGTGACATCATTAAAATAATTATTTTAAAAAGGCACAAGTGAATAAAACAATATTTGCATTATTTTTTCTTTTATTTAGTATAAATTGCATTTATTCCCAAAATCAATGCAATACGTTTACCCTTATGGGGACAATAAATGCTGATACAGGAAAGATGTTACTTATGCCAATAAGTAACAAGTCTTACTATCAATATTGCAATAAAGAAGTAAATGTGAGAAACGGGGAATTTATATTTACGGATACTATTTTCTACCCAACGGCCTATATTCTAGGATTACGTGTAAATTCGGAATGGAAATATTTGTCCGGTGTGTTTTTAGTTGATCCATGTGGCCAAATAATTCATTGCAATATTGATTCAATGAGGGAAACTCCGAATATTGTAAATGAAAGCATGAGGGAGTGGCGGGAAGAATATACCATTAAATATGATGAGGTAAACCAGAAACTCGACAATTTGGGGAATTTGAAGGACAGCGTAAACAGAATTTTCAAGAATAAACCTAATAACCTAGCTTCAAATATATCACTAACGATCGACAGTTTAGTTCGCCAAAAAGATTTAATAACATTAGGCTATGCAAAAAGTCATCCTAATTCCTATTTAGTATTATGGAAATTGGTTAAATTATTACCAAATGGTTATAAACCAATATATGACTCAATATTTAGCCAGTTATCGAAGGAAATTAAAAATACTTATTGTGGCTTAAGATTGAAGGAAAATTTAGAATTCACTAGAAATATAACTGTTGGTTATCAATTTCCAAAGTTAAAAGTTTTTACAGTAAATGATCAAGAAATTGAATTGCCATTATATGGATATAACAAGTATATACTCATTGATTTTTGGTTCAGCAATTGCAATCCTTGTTTGAAACAATTTAATATATATAAAGATCTATATTCAAAATATCACATGAAAGGCTTTGAAATTATAGGAATTTCAATTGATGAACCACAATATGTCACTAATTGGGAAAGAGTAATTAAAGAACAACAACTTTTTTGGCCACAATATCTAGACAAGGGCAAAAAAAATGCAACTTCATTAACAATAGACTATTACCCAAGTAATTTTTTACTGGACGCTAATCGGGTAATTATTAAAAAGAATATACTCCCAGAAGAACTTGAAAAAATAATCTCAAAATAAATACACCACTAGGCCAAGCTTATCGCTTAGTCTGCCTACAATGAAGCGTCATTACGAATTGAAGCAGGACCCTTCATTGCCTACTAGTCCAAGCTTTTCGCTTGGTCTGGTTTCCTGCAAGCGTCGCTTGCGAATTGAATCATGGTTCAATACAGAATGGGGCATTGTTGGGGCAATGATGGGAAATTACGAAAACACACATATAATTAACTATCAACAATTTGCAACAATTTCATTGCCCCATATGGCAAAATATTTTCTTTCTCAGAATTGGGGCATTGGATTAAGAAAGAGGTAATAACACACCATGCTAATGGTATTTTGAGGCTGGCACGCGGGATTGTATTTTACATGCAAACATTTTGGTGACATATTTTGAGACTGCTTCACCCGCAGAAATAGCGAGTTCGTAGTGACGCACGGGGGTGTCTATTTTACATGCTAAACATTTTGGTGACGTATTTTGAGGCTGCTTCACCCTCAGAAAAGGTGGGTTCGAAATGATGCACACGGGGAGGGGAAGCATAAATGAAAAACAGATCAAAAAATCCTACATGTCCTAGGATCCTAAAAATCTTAATTAAGACCAGCGCACCCCAAAACATAACAATTCCAATTATCTATTTCATTTGTCGTTCTTCACAAATTATATCCTAAATTCGTATTTGCAGTTTTACCCCATCATTATCTAAATTAAAAGTAGATTTTTAGCCTTTCCAAGGCAAGTCTTTCTATTTATACTAAATACGTTATAATTAATACTTAAAACCCGCGTACTTTTTGACTTTTGAATTCTGAATTTTGAATTCTGAATTTATACGTTTTAACTTTTGACTTTTAACTTTTGACTTTAAAATGCCCACAACTCCACAGGAACCACTAATAGCCGATTATAGCATAAATGATGAGGAGGAAAAGAAAGCCATCCTGCGGGAATACCGTGCCCTGCTACGCTCACTGAAGGAAAGCCTGAAAAAGGGGGATAAAACCCTGCTAAGGCGGGCATTTGAAATTGCAGTTGAGGCTCATAAGGACATGCGCCGAAAATCGGGCGAACCTTATATACTGCACCCACTGGCAGTGGCAAGGATTGTTACAGAAGAGATTGGCCTGGGGGTTACTTCAGCCATTTGCGCCCTGCTTCATGATACTGTTGAAGATACCGAGATTACGCTGGAAGATATTAGTCGCGATTTCAATCCTTATATTGCAAAGATAATAGATGGGCTTACCAAAATTTCGAATGTTGTAGACCTTAAGGGGGATACCACTATCCAGGCCGAAAACTTCAGGAAAATATTACTGACTCTGGCCGATGACCCCAGGGTGATATTGATAAAATTGGCTGACAGGTTGCACAATATGCGCACCCTGGAAAGTATGAAGAGTGAAAAGCAACTAAAAATAGCTTCTGAAACCACTTATATCTACTCTCCTCTGGCGCACCGCCTGGGTCTGTATGAGATAAAATCGGAAATGGAAGACCTCGCCATGAAGTATACCCAGCCGGATACTTATGCCGAAATAGCCCAGGGACTGAAAGATACCAAGCGCGACCGTACCCGCTATATTAATGAGTTCATCAAACCATTAAAAGAGGACCTTACCCATAATGGCTTTGAGTTTGAGATTTATGGAAGGCCCAAGGCCATACATTCCATTCATAATAAAATGAAAACCAAGCATGTAACCTTTGATGAAGTTTATGACTTATTTGCCATTAGGGTTATCTTAAAATCGCAACCAGACAGGGAGAAGGAAGATTGCTGGAAGGTGTATAGTTTAATTACTAATTTTTATAGACCTAGTACTGAGCGGCTGCGCGACTGGATAAGCGTTCCTAAAGGCAATGGGTATGAAGCGCTACATACCACTGTGATGGGTCCCGGTGGCCGCTGGGTGGAGGTGCAGATTAGAACCGAACGCATGAATGAGATTGCAGAAAAAGGTCTGGCTGCCCACTGGAAGTATAAGGAAGGTACCACATCGCCCCAGGAAAGTAAACTGGATGCCTTCCTCCAGCACCTGCGTGATGTGCTTAATAATCCGGATACTGATACCATCGACTTTATCCAGGATTTTAAACTAGACCTTTTTACTGAAGAAATTTATATATATACCCCTAAGGGCGATATGCGTGTATTGCCCAAGGGAGCCACAGCCCTCGATTTTGCATTCGATATACATACCCAATTGGGTATGCGCTGCATAGGGGCCAAGGTAAACTACAGACTTGTGCCACTAAGCCACCAACTGGATAGTGGTGACCAGGTGGAGGTAATTACCTCATCTAAACAAAACCCGTCGGAAGATTGGCTGAGCTTTTTGATTACGGCAAAGGCAAAGACAAGGGTTAAAGCCTACCTGAAGGAAGATAAGCGGAGAATAGCAGAGGAAGGCAGACTGGCCCTAAAACGTAAGTTCGACCACCTGAGAGCATCAATGTCGTCGCACAATATCAATGAGTTGATGTTGTATTACAAAAAGCCCTCCCAGCTCGATTTGTTTTATGCAGTGGCTGTTGGTAATATAGATATTAATGAGTTGGACCATTTTGCTATTTATGGCGATAAGTTCCAGCACCCAGGCAGGGAAGAGAAAAAGGAGAAATTGCCTGAGGAGGACCACACTAAGAACAAGCCGGCAAAGGGATCGGAATTAATCATCTTTGGTGAGCGGTCGGATAAGATATTGTATAAACTGGCACAGTGCTGCCAACCTATACCTGGTGATAATGTATTTGGGTTTGTAACCTCGGGAGAGGGCCTCAAAATTCACCGTACCGACTGTCCGAATGCCGCACAGTTGCTTGCCAACTACGGCCACAGAATAGTGAAAACCAAATGGGCCAAAAACAAGGAGATAAGCTTCCTGGCAGGGGTGAGGATTATAGGCATGGACGATGTGGGGGTTATACAAAAAATCACCAATGTTATTTCAGGTGAGCTGAAACTCAATATGCGGTCGTTGAGTATCGACTCAAATGATGGCATTTTTGAAGGCACCATCATGGTCTATGTACATGACAGGGACGAGTTGAATAATTTCTGCAACAAACTAGGTGCCCTTGAGGGTATTAATAAAATAGAAAGAATTGAAAAGGCTGAGGATTAAAATTCCGGTCGTAATTCTTTTAAACAAAATTCAAAAAACAGTCATCAAACAACAAAAATGGCAAT
>CAIWHI010000192.1 GCA_903912435.1 uncultured Bacteroidota bacterium
TATCAAGCTTATCTGTATTCCCTGCACTTTTATCCCTTAGCATTTCCAGCATGCCTGTAAGCAAGGTAACCGGGGTTCTCAATTCATGGGAAATATTGGCCAGGAATTTAGATTTCATTTCTGCAGCTACCCCCAGTTCTTCCATAAGGGCATCCTTTTGCACCAGCAAATCCTGTTGCAAATGGTTGAGTTCATCCAACCTGTCTTTATCGGCCGCCAATTGTTTATTTGCAGCCTCAGTTTGTGCCTGAATTCTGGACTTATACCTTGACCTTAAAATAAGCATAACTGCAATGGCCACTACTATGATAAGTGCAATAAATATTAGAAGAGTAGTACTTTTTTGGTCATTTAGTTTCTTTTCATGTTCCAGTTTTGTTTCAGCTTCCTTTTTTTCAAAGTCATATTGCAACTGGGTTTGAATTGTCTTCTTTGTATTCTCCTGATTGAAAATACTATCCTTGGTAGTCACCCATAATTTGTAATTTTCTAATGATTTCTCAAACTGGCCTTTGTGTTCATATATTTCACTTAGACCTTTGCTGGCATCACATAGTAGGTCGAGCGAACCCATTTCTTTTGCCAGTACCATTCCTTTGTTTAGAAATGGCCCAGCCTCTTCAAAACGCTTCTGCTGAACATAAACAACACCAATATTGTTATTGGTAGCCGCAACTCCGTTTTTGTCACCAATTTCTTCATAAATTTTTAGGCTACTTTGGTAGTGGCTAATTGCCTGGTCAAGGCTGTCCAGCTTTTGGTAAACACCAGCAATATTGGAGTGGGCATCACCGATATCGGCAATTTCGCCTAATTCAATTCTTGATTGGAGCGCACTGTTGAAATATTTAAGTGCCTCAGTATATTTCTTCTGAAAATAATATATCGTACCAATATTATTATATGAATTGGCAACACCAGTTTTAATTTTTAAATCCTGATTAATCTTCAAGGAGGCAAAATGGCTTTTAAGGGCGTCATCATACTTCCCAAGATTCATATATATAAGTCCGATATTGTTGTAAGATGATGCAACCCCTCTTTTATTGTCATTTTCCTCATTTATCCTAAGGGCAGCATAATGCATCTTTAATGCCTCGGGATAATTTGACATCTTCTCATAAGCAAGACCCATATTATTATAAATAGAATAGTCGCCTTTTTCATGAGTCACTTTAGTTTTTAACTCCAATGCTTCACTAAATTTATTAAGTGCCTCCTGATACTTGCCCAGATGCAAAAATACCAGCCCTGTATTAACCATTGAATTGGTCAATAATAGACTTTCTTTTAATTCAGTCAATATTTTTCCAGAAGCGGCATGTTCAGTCAAAGCTCCTGTATAATCACCTTTACTATCCAGCAATACACCTATTGAATTGTGGTTTATAGCAATTCCTTTTTGCCATCCAAGGTGAGTAGCTAACTCCAGACCTTGCTTACCATATTTTAACCCTTCTTCAATACTGATACCATAATACGAATAAGATAATTTGGCCAGTAGATTGACTTTGTTGGTATCTTCTTTAGAGTTGGGAAGTGCATTTAATAAGGAATCAACAAGGGCCTGCCCCTGAAACTTAGCCTGTGCATTAAAAGAGATAAGTAGTAGAAAAAACAGTACAAATTTCCTCATGTGGTCCCTGGTATATTTTCAAAAAAACAATCCAATTCAGTGCCTAATCATAATTCGCTGAACTGGATTGTAATGTAGAGAAAAATAAATGAACTATGAAATTTTGGGAATGGGGAAAAAGACCGGAATTATTGAAATTAATGGAAATCTACCTTACAAGCGTCACATTACCTTTGTGTGATTCTTTTTGGCCATCCCTAAATGTACCCTCTATAATATAGACAAATACACCTTCTGGCTGGTCTACACCATTAAATTTTCCATCCCAGCCGCGACCATCAATATTTGTGGTGGCGAAAATTTCTTGGCCCCAGCGGTTATAAATCTGCATTGAGAAGGTAACTAGGCCACTGGATAATTGCTGTCGAGGGAAGAAATAATCATTCAGTCCATCACCATTTGGAGTAAATGCATTTGGAATGTCCATGTAACAGTCGTTTTTAACTCTTATAGAGTCGGTAGTAGTACAACCCTGAATATTCACAGTAACATAATAGATACCAGGAGCGGTAACAATAAGACGAGGACCTGTTTGTCCTGTATTCCATACAAATCGTGCAATCCTGTTATTCTCATTTGCGCGTTCCACAATCACCAATGGTTCACTACCGGGACAAATTGAAGTATCGCCACCTAAATCTACCCCCGGATTGCCAAATACATATACCTTACGGCTAACAGAAGTATCAGGGCAGGCACGATAGAGTGCTTCCGCTGTCACTGTCAATACCCCGGTCATATCAAATGAATGGGTTACCGGATTAATATTTGAAGCGTTTTCACCATCCCCAAAAGTCCACAATATACCTTTATTGCCAAACAATGAATAATTGGCGGTAAAAGTAGCAGAATTACCACGGCAGAAAACCGAATCTGTGAGCTTCATACTGATGGCACTAATAGAATCTACCGATAAAACCATGCTGGCAGTATCGTGGCAAGGTACA
>CAIWHI010000193.1 GCA_903912435.1 uncultured Bacteroidota bacterium
CGGGGATTTGGTGATTTTTATAATACACCATTACCCATTTTGAGTATAGACCCAAGCAGCAATGCATATGTAATTTGCAACTATGTAGGAATGAATTTTGTAGTTGGTACCGATACAATAAGAGCCAGGACCGGGGATGCCTTATTGGTAAAGTACGACCCTGCCGGCAATCTGGTCTGGGCAAAAAAGAAGTCTTATAAATGCACCACCCGGGTAAATTCTGCGGTATGTGATCCAGGTGGCTACCTATATGTGGGAGGCAATTTCAATAGCCATAATTTAATGTTTGGTACTGATAGTTTACTGATTAATGATACATCTGCGCTTTTTCTACTGAAATATGATAATGATGGCAATGAAGTATGGGCCAAAGGTGCTACAAACTGTGCAAACAACGGATTGAATGCTTTGGCTGCCGACAACTATGGCAATATATATATGTCAGGGTTTTATGGAGGCAAAGAGGTAGCTCTGGATGGGATAAGAATATCAGCAGATACCACTATCTACCAACACGCCTTCCTGGCAAGGTATGGCGGAGCAAATGTGGGGATAACTATTACTACCTCTGGTAAAAATGAAATAAGTGCCTACCCTAATCCGGCCAGTAACAATAATCAGATAACACTAAGATTTCCTGGTAATGAATTTACCTCAGTACAAATATTTAATAATATTGGCCAGAAAATAATGGATAGCAACATTGCACAATCTGAATCAACTCTGAAAATATCTTTAATAAATGCAGTACCCGGACAATATTTCATTAGGCTAATAGGATTTATGAACAGTGAGACATTGCCATTAATTATCAATGAATAGTGAAATTTAAATAAAACCACTACTTACTATTTTAGCTCAAAAAATAGTGACAGGTATTGTACCCAATAAGATTATTTTTATACCAATTTATCAAGGCATCCTAGTCGGCATGGTGAAGGTAATACCATTTCTTGAAGGCCATTTCATCTGTATTAGGGAGCAACCTATGGTTGATGGTAGCAAAATGGCCTTCTTATACAATTTCAGGAAAGATGGTTAATTCTAATATAGGTATGCAAAACCAAATAAATAGTAGAAATTGAAACACCCCCACAATCTTTCACAAAACATTCGCATACAGAAAATAATATTGGCAAGCTTTTTGCGTTTAATAGGTTCTAAGATAATATTTTATGAACATAATTAAGAGCCTTTTATTAGTTTCTCTGTTGGCAATCATAGCTTTTTCATGCAGGAAAAAGGATACACAATATACCGTTAAGGGGGACTATATGGTTGTAGGCTGGACCGGGGGATTTGTGTCGCCTGACACTAAGGCAACCTATTATCTAATAACAACCAGTGAATTAAGGGTAGATAATACACAAACCCAATCATCGATACCTACAGATGTGAATAAATTCAATTTCAACACATTAGTGCCAACTGCAAAGTTCGAAGCGGTTAAGTCACTTTTAACTACAATTCCATCTGAATTACTCTCCCGAAACAATTCAAGCATTGGTGATATGTTTCCCGATGCTGGCTATAAGGATGTTAGGGCTTCAATAGGAGGCACCTTATATACCTGGAAATTTGAAGCTGACCAAACCAGAAGTAGCCAGGCTATTCAGGATTTCGTGAAGAAGATAGGTGATAATTTATAGTTTGGAGTAGAATTTAGTTGTTAGTAGTTAGTCATTTGCTGGAAAATTGGTAACGTTATTTGATTACCAACCTAAATACCAACAATAAATAAGGCGCATTATGCGCCTTATTTATTGTTGGTATTTGATCGTAAAGTGTCTAATAGTCTACCTTTTTAACATTGACTATTGC
>CAIWHI010000194.1 GCA_903912435.1 uncultured Bacteroidota bacterium
ACCACCGCTCATTATGTTTGGCAAGTATTAGTTCTCCAATGCGCAATAAAACAATAAAGGATATAAAAATAAGAAATGCCATTTTAGTTTTTATTCATTTGAAGCAATGCCATTTCACACGAAAACCCCGGGCCCATCGAAACCATTAACCCATAGCCATCCTCAAAATCGCCTGTGAAAAACCGCTCTAATACATATAGCACAGTTGGGCTCGACATATTGCCATAATCATTCATTACCTCCCTGGTGTTCTTCAGGAAATCACCTTCTACTATTAATGCTTGCTCATAAGCTGTTAACACTTTTTTGCCTCCGGGATGGAAAATGAAATTCCTGATATCCGATAGTTTCAATTGGTTTGTAGCTAAAAACGTAGCTACATCATTGGCTATATTGTTGGCAATAATTGATGGAATGTCTTGCGAAAACAAAACCTTAAATCCTCCATCATCAAATTTCCACCCCATCACATCCAGTGAGTTGTAATATAGCTTGCTCTGGGTGGCCAGGAATTTAATTGTGTTTTTGGTTTTGTTTATATGATTATCACCTGTAATGATACATACCGCTACCCCATCTGCAAATAAGCTAGATCCTATAAAATTACTCTTGCTATAGTCATTCCGCAAAAAAGTAAGCGAGCACAACTCTACAGCTACAAAAAGCACTACTGCATCAGGGTTAGCTTTCGCCAAAATACTCGCTTTTGAAAATCCGGCTACGCCACCGGCGCATCCCAGTCCAAAGATCGGGGTGCGGTTGACATGTTGGTTAAGCTGCATTTTATTGATGATTAGTGCATCCAGGCTTGGTGTAGATAGTCCTGTGGTAGAAACAAAAATCAGGTCAGTGATTGTTTCCTTTTCAATTTCCGCAAGCGCTATGCATGCTTCTATAGTTTGAACAGAATACTCAAGGGCGATACGGATATACTCATCATTCTGCTCACCGAATGTATGCGGGTTACGGTAGTACCCAAGCGGCATACAAAGGTTTCTTGTTTTTATTTCCGTATTATCAAATGCGCTCAGCATCCTGTCTACTTTAGGAAATGATGTGGCAAACAATTCTTTGGCACATTCTTTAACCTTTTGTTGCTCTACTTTGTGTGGGAAATCAAATTTTGATACTGCTGCTAATGAAGGCATTTATTGGAATTTAATATGTTACTTAATTATTTCGAAACAGCTAGCAATTTTAATTATTGCCACCCGCTCACGATTACACAAATTCTTTTATCAGAATTTTTTAATAGAGGCACAGGGATTTTTCCGATGTACTTCTGAACGTATTTGAAAACGAATCACCTTTTAAAATGACATTTGTGCCTCCTCAATTTTATTACTATTGGCCCATAAAGAGTCAATCTATCACTCTTTATATGTTTTCTAAACGGTACATAATAAAATTCTGTTTGGTGGTAGTCTTTTTGTGATATACCGATTAACGGGCTACAGACTCGTGTACCTATGCGTTGGTCATGAAAAGAAGATTGGAAAATTCCCATGTCCCTGATGCCCGTTTAGCCAATCTGACAAACCGGCAAAGACCCCACCAAACAAAAATTTGAAAGCTCCACCAAAACAACACATTTCATTATGAATATTCTTCATTTTATTGAATTATGCCAAAATGCTAATTTGCAGTATTTCTCCCTATTATGCCAAATAGTAGAGAGATTATAGCCAACACTAATAATATATGTATTATTGAGCCTACACTGTAAACAAATGCACCTAATACCCATCCTATAACCAGAATAACAGCGATGATATACAATAATGATCTCATAAATAGTATTTTTTTAAAATAACCAGTTTAGATGCCGGTGTATTACTTTTTTCGGCAACCGTATCAATGGGCACCAAAACATTAGTTTCGGGAAAATAGGTAAAGGTATTGCCTTCCGGAACGTCATAAGGTACA
>CAIWHI010000195.1 GCA_903912435.1 uncultured Bacteroidota bacterium
CAACCTCCCTGCCCATGTTTGCATCAACGACCTCACAGTTACATGCCTCACCCAGGCTACCAGTGTTTATGCCATTAAGGAAGCTGAAAGAGTAAAGCCGGTAAATTGATTTACATTTCACAATAAGGCAAACATAAATTATTATGAATCGGGAAATGCCTCCAATACATCCAGGAGAAATCCTTAAAGAAATGTATCTCGACCCTTGAGGGGTGAGCATTTCTGATTTCGGCAATATTATTGGTGTCGCCAGGCGAACCGTTTCTCTAATAATTAATGGACATTCTGGTATTAGTGCAGAAATGGCACTCAGGCTATCAAAAGCATTAAATACAACCCCTGAATTATGGCTAAATATGCAACGTGATTTTGACATTTCGAATGCTGCCAAAAAAGCCGAATTATTTCTGAAAGACATTAAAAGTATTATACCCGCAGCATAAGTATTATAATGTATACCGCAACCACGCAAATAAGAGTTCGCTATGGCGAAACCGACCAAATGGGTTACCTCTACTATGGCAACTATGCCTTGTATTACGAGGTAGGTAGGGCCGAAGCCATCAGGCAACTGGGCTTTACTTACCGCCAACTTGAAGAGTTGGGCATTTTTATGCCTGTGGTGGAACTCAATTCACAGTATTTCAGGCCGGCACTTTATGACGACCTGGTTACTGTTAAAACCATACTCAAAGAATTGCCCGATGGACCCAAAATACAATTCCATTCAGAATTGTATAACGAGCAAGGGCATCTGCTCAATAAGGGTGTAACCACCCTGGTGTTTTACGACCCCAAGGAAAAGAAGAAAACCCTGATGCACGAGGAATTACACAATAGATTATCACCTTACTTCAAAAAAGAAGCATGAGCAATATTGCCGCAGCTATTATCACCATAGGTGACGAATTATTAATTGGCCAGGTAGTAGATACCAATTCGGCATGGATAGCCAAAGAGCTCAATAAAATGGGCATTGATGTGCTGCGCCGTGTAGCTGTTGGCGACAATAAAGATGCCATATTGCATGCACTGGATGCAGAACTAGGTTCAGCATCATTGGTAATCGTAACCGGTGGTCTTGGTCCTACTGCCGATGATATCACTAAGCCATTGCTCAATGAGTATTTTAGTGGACACATGGTGGTCAATGAGCGTGTTTTGGAGCATGTAAAATCACTATTTGCCAGGCGCAACCGCCCATTTGTGGAGCGAAATATGAAGCAGGCCGAAGTTCCCGATACCTGCTCTATCTTGTTTAATAAAATGGGTACTGCACCCGGTATGTGGTTTGAGAAAAACGGCAAGGTAGTAATAGCCCTTCCAGGTGTGCCTTTCGAAATGGTATCCATTATGGAAGATGAGGCCCTGCCACGCATCAAACAGCAATTTTTCAGCGATGCCATCATACACCGCAGCATTATAACCGCTGGCGAGGGCGAAAGTTTTATTGCCGATAAAATACAGGATCTTGAGGAGGCATTACCTCCACATATTAAGCTAGCCTATCTTCCGGGCGCAGGTATGGTAAGGCTAAGGCTTACCGGTAGGGGAGCAGATGCAGTTGGCCTTGAAAATGAACTGAACAAATGGCAAACATTATTTGCCGACAGGCTAGGCAAAATAGTAGTGGCCACAGAAGATATCCCTATTGAGGCTGCAGTTAAAAAATGGTTCATAAAACACCACCTAACACTAGGCCTTGCTGAAAGCTGCACAGGGGGATATATGTCCCATTTAATCACCCAATTTCCAGGGGCTTCTAATTTTTTCAAGGGCTGTATTGTATGTTATCACCCTGATGTGAAGGAACAAATACTAGGAGTACATCACACAACTATAGAAAAGTTTGGTGTGGTAAGTGAGGAAACAGCTACCGAAATGGCCAAAGGGGCTATGAATGCCCTAGATG
>CAIWHI010000196.1 GCA_903912435.1 uncultured Bacteroidota bacterium
ATAATGCCTGCTACAAAACCAGCAAGCCGCAAGGCTGTATCGAAGCGGGTGAAAGCAGTTAACAATACCTCGACTATGCCTGCCATGATTGATTTGGATGATTTGACACCTGATGAATTCAATAATATTGTAAGCAATGCACTAAATAAGGCTGCAAAAGAAACGATGGCCATAATGGGCTACAATGTTATAGCCGAAAATGGATGGGTGGTAAAGATTAATGCAGACGGCACGAAGGAGAAAATTAAAGAACTGGAAGTTGTACCTCGTCCTGACAAGATTATACTTTATTAATAGCCATGAAAAGATTCCGTGTATTTGCAGGACCTAATGGCTCAGGTAAATCTACTATAATAAAGGGATTAAGAAATTTTTTGGTTGATGACCGACCTATTGATTTTGGTGTATATGTAAATGCCGATGATATTGCGGTATACCTGGTAAAGAATACTTTTAATTTTACTGCTTATGAATTGGCCAACATTACCATGGCTCATTTAGCTGCTTATGCAGCAGTTTCAGGATTATTCAGGAACGGATTTAATGAAGAAGCACTGAATGCCGCAGTTACAATAAATGGAGAAAAGGTAGTGCTTCTAGAAAGGGATAAAGTGGAATTGGTAGCACAATTGCTGTCCAACTTTATGGTTGACCACTTGCTGAAGGCAGGGAAAAAATGCTCGATGGAAACAGTATTCTCACACATCAGCAAGGTGCAATTTATGCAACAGGCCAACAGCCTCGGCTACAAAGTGTATCTGTATTTCATCACCACATCAGATGCTAACATTAATGTTGCCAGAGTAAAAGCCAGGGTGTCAGCTAATGGTCATAATGTACCCGAAGACAGAATAAGGGAGCGCTATACAAAATCATTGGATCTTATGTATGATGCTGCTCAACAGGCTTACCAGGCATATTTCTTTGACAATTCATTCGGACCAAACAATCATGAGTTGGTAGCCCATTTCAAGGTTATGGGAAATAAGAAAACATGGGGTGAATTCAATCCGTCCGACTTGCCTGGGTGGTTTTTGAAATATTATGTAAACAAACAAAAACAATAACTACCCCTCTATATGGCAAGCCTTGAACTCTATGAAAACGACACAGATCTAGCCGCCATTGATTGGCAGAAAGAACTGGGAGACAATCAGCCCAAGCTTCGCTTGCGAATTGAAGCGAGGACGCTTCAAAGTAAAAGGACGAAACGAAGGACGGATCGACCAGACCTAAGTGGTTTCCCTAATAAATCGGGGTATATAATATTTTGATTGTTTTGCTACAAAGCTTGCACTCCTAGCGGAGTGTTATTGAAGGTGGGTTTTTACAATAATGTTTTACCCTCTTATCAACTACTATGGTCGCAGATTATTACCCAATTACCTTTTATTTTCCTGATTAGTAGGGTATAACTGCCATTGAGGTCGCCTACGGTGCGCTTTAGCTCCCACTTGCCTACTACAAAATAGTATTCGACTGATAGCTTGTCCATACGGGTTATGGTGCTGGTGAGGGTGCCCATATGGTCTTTGTCGGGGTAGGCTTCTTTATAGCGTTTCAGGGTGGCATCGTAGCCATACCTGGGGCCTTTGGAGCCTATGAACAGAAGGCTGTCGCTTTCCCAATAGCCGTGCATATAGCCCTCTACATTTCCTTTATTCCACTCTACTACCTGGGCAGCCAGCATGGTATTGATGGCTTGCACGTCTTTTGACTTGGCAAATGTGGCTGTATGTATTGTGATGCTGAGGAATAATAAAGAGAGTATTTTTTTCATAATGCAAGATTAATAATTACCATAACCTTTGTCGCCAAAAGCAGCGGAGTAAATTAATAAACCCAGGATACCCAGAAATAGGGCAATAATAAGCAGGTACCAGCCAGTGCGCTTACCATCGCCGCTTGCGGTAATAACTATAATTGCCCCCGACAAAAATGAAATTGTAGCCAGAAAATATAATGTAAGAATAGCTCCCATACCCTGCGGCTGATTATTTTGGGATAAAGTTAAATGTTAAATCAAGAAATAGAGCATAAAGTGAAGCTGATTAACAAGGTAATAGCACCGGTGAGTAAACTATAGAGTGCTATTTTGCGGGAGCGTTTGTTCTTATTACCTATACTGAAGAGAAATACAAAAAAGGAAAAGATGAAGGCCAATACGGATACCCCTAAATAAAATACGCCTAGTGGATTCATAAATGAGTAATTATTCTTTAAAGATAATGAATGTGGTTTCTACATTTTAAGTAGGAAGATATATCTTATTCTAAGAGTGTCAAACAAAATTAAACGCATTCGATAAAGTTAAAGCTTAAATCCTGAAACTGAACATAATGTAAAGCTGATTAACAAGGTAATAGCACCGGTCAACAAACTATAGAGTGCAATTTTGCGGGTTTCTTTGTTCTTATTTCCAATACTGAACAAAAACATAAAGAATGAATAAATGAATGCCAATAGGGCAACCATTAATGAAAATATTCCCAATCCCCCCATAATTGAATAATTATACCTTAAAAGTAATGAATGCGGGAATAATAAGTTAGTTTACTCCTTTTTTCATGGGGGCCACTTCCA
>CAIWHI010000197.1 GCA_903912435.1 uncultured Bacteroidota bacterium
AATATCTTTTTCCATAATAAAGGAGGCTTCGGAGCTAATGATACCAGCGATGCGGCCATTGCACCTTATTATTCATTTGCCAATAATCTCTTTGGAACGACTGACCCCTTATTTGTAAATCCTTCAAACCCAGCCGGTGCCGACACCGTTTGAGGTACATCTGATGACGGGCTTAAAATACAACCTTGTGGCCCGGCCCGTGATGGTGGTAATACTTTATTTGTACTTAGCGGGGAGTATTCCGACATTACCGGGGGCAGGAGGATTGCAAGGGGTATTGTAGATATAGGGGCTTATGAGGTAAGTATGCTCAATCCAATTACCGGTATAGCATTCGTTTGTGTAGGAGCTAATACTACTTTTGCGGAATCGGTTACAGGTGGTGCATGGAGTAGTAGTAATACTACTATTGCTACAGTGGGCACAGGTACTGGTATAGTTACAGGTATCGCCCAGGGCACGGCAACCATCAGTTATATTAAGTCTTTCGGTTGTGTCTATGATACGGTAACCCAAATAATCACTGTACAGAGGCCGGCTTCAGTCATTACAGGTAGTACGCATAATGTTTGTGTAGGAGCTACTACCACACTTATTGACTCTACATTGTTAGGGACCTGGGGTAGTAGTAATACCACAATCGCTACTGCGGGTACTACCGGTATCATCACTGGAATAGCGCAGGGAAGTGCCACAATTACCTATAGTGTCACCAATATTTGTGGCATCTCAAATCAGGTATACATCATAAATACACAGAGAACCGCCTCCATATTATTGGGGTTAGATACAGTATGTGTGGGTAATACAAGTTCCCTTGTTGATAGTACTATAGGTGGGGCATGGACAAGTAGTAATGTTGCAATAGCCACTGTTGGTACAACCGGCATTTACAGGGGAGTATCCCAGGGCACTGCAATAATTACTTACTCTGTAAGCAATTCCTGTGGTAATTCTTCAGCTACAATGCCAGTGTTGGTGCAACGCAGGGCATCATTAATCAGTGGTACTCATAATTTATGTGTATTCACCACTATTACGCTTACCGATTCTGCAACCGATGGAACCTGGTCGAGTAGTAATCCTGCCATTGCATCTGTGGATATGGCAACAGGTTTGGTAACAGGTGTTTCACAGGGTACCGTTATAATAACATATTCAGTAACTAATATTTGCGGCACTTCAACAGCTACCTATTCTGTAAGTGTTTTCATGCCTGCTGACCCTATTAGCGGTGCAGCAAATCTCTGTATTGGTCATTCCATTTTATTTGGTGATGTTGCCGATAATGGGGTATGGACAAGTTCAAATACTTCTGTGGCAACAATAGGAACTACAGGGCTTGTTACAGGTATCAGCCAGGGAACTGCCACTATTAGTTACACAGTTACAAATGCCTGCGGCACATCGCGCACTACATATGTAATAGGTATTCAACGTACAGCCTCGTTAATAACCGGAGCGGATACACTATGTAAAGGAAGTACTTTTATATTCACAGATAGTGCAATAGGTGGTAGCTGGTCTAGTAGTAATCCTGCTATTGGTACCGTTAGTTTGGCTGGTGTTGTAGGTGGTAGGTCTTCAGGCACTACTATTATTACCTATTCAGTAACTAATGTTTGTGGTACTTCAACAGTTGCCAAGTCATTACTTGTGCAGGAATCGGCTGCTCCTTTTACTGGACCTGATACCTTATGCCTGGGAGATACCGTAACGCTAAATGAAAGTATTGCAGGAGGTGATTGGACCAGCAGCGACAATACAATCGCAAGTGTTTCAGGAGGGTTGGTTACAACCCTAAATCCAGGTGCGGTTACCATTACCTATTCACTTACCAATATTTGCGGAACAAGTGCACCTACTCACAATATGTTGATTCTAAGTAAGGAAGTATGTGATTCCATTAGTGCGGTCGGAAATTCATCTTTCCAGAAATCAATCCACATTTACCCCAACCCAACCTTTAATGAAATCAACATAGATGCGCCTTTTAGTGTGAATGTAACCGTAACTGATATTAGTGGCAAGGTACTCCTAACCTCAAAAAACACCCATACCATCAACCTTAAGAATGCACCAACAGGGGTGTACATGCTTAATGTTTATGATGCCGATAATAACTGGATTCGCACTGAAAAGGTTGTAAAACTCCAGTAGTATGTATTAGTTCATTGCGGCTCTAAAGCTAAATTTATATCCCAAAGCGCGGGACACCCCATTCGGGCAATGTCATTACGTTAAGCATTTCGGATAAGTGCAAATATATTCTGCACTAATTACAATATGAATTTACAGCGTTTGGCGCCCGCCGCGGCGGGCCTGATATATTAGCCCAGGGCATCGCCCTGGGTCTGTTGATTGGCGAAAATAGTGAACCCCACAGGGGGAAATCTTGTCTTTAAATGACTCAATGGCTGAGGAAAATAAATTTGGAATTCGATGAATACCTTAACTTAATGACATTGCCCATAAAGCGTGCGATCTTTGTAGAAAATACACAAATTAGTATGTGACCCGATTTATCGGGTTAACTCCAGGGCAATTTTGGTGTTTGGTAATGAAATATTCTGTTAAACAATCTAATTGTAATGCCGGATGAGAAAAACAATTCTTATCCGGCATTCTTTTTGCAAACCGTATTTTCATTAGTTTTACATCTATATGCAAACCAAACATTTCTTATTCCTCATATTGTTCGTATTCGTAGGAACACCGGCCACTTTTGCAAAATCGAAGAAAAAGCAAGCTGCTTTTAAATTGATAGAAGCCTATACTCAGCGCAGTTTGCCAGGCATCCCTGGTGCACCGGTTCAAACGGATACCAAATTTATTATTTTATGG
>CAIWHI010000198.1 GCA_903912435.1 uncultured Bacteroidota bacterium
ATAATATCATACCTGGAATACCCCATAACAGGGTTCCAATAATTATGGCTACCAGGGTTGCCCAGGTACTTAGGTTTAGTTGTTGTCCGACTATGCGGGGGAAAATAACGTTTGACTCCTGATACTGGATGAATACAAATATAGACACCACCCCTACTGCATACCATGCCGAATCTTTGGTGATTAAGGCAACCGATACAGGCAGTGTGGCACTTATTAATATGCCCACATAGGGTATCACCATCATAAATGAGGTGACCATACCATATAATATTGCATGGTCTATACCAAGGGCCAGCAAACCAATGCTATTCAGAACACCTACAATTAAATAAACGAAAAAGGTACCTTTTATGTAATTGTAATAGCTATGAATGCTCAAGCTAAGTATGAAAGGTAGTTTCTTAGGGTCCTTAAAACTAACCACCATTCCTAAAAACCGGACAAAAGTCCCCCTGTGATAAAGGAAAAGTGAAGCATATATTGGTACCATTACCAGAAAGAAAACTGTTGAGATGGTAGCATTTAATGCTCCGGTAAAATAACTACTAATACCATTTACCGCATTGGAACCTATTTTATCCAGGTAATTGTTTTGCCTGATTTGAGGTACCCCTAATGTGGTTTCCAGCCAGGTTCTGACATGTGGTGTAAATAAGGTTAGCCTATTCATGACCTTAGGAATATCTTTTACAAACAGGTTCATCTCATATCCCAGCATCAGTAATAAGGTGGTAAATACAATGCTCACTGATGCTAAAAGCAAGGCTATGGCCAAACTCCTTGGCCAATGTTTAGCCTCCAGCCACTTGCAAACAGGATATACAACTATTGCCAGCAGCAACCCAAAAAACAATGGTATAAATAGTGCTTTACCAAAATAGAGCAGGAAGATAATTACAAACGTGGCTTGTAAATACTTTACAATTATTGACAATGAATTTACCTTTTCCTTTTCCATATGGTTACCTATTTATTAGTGGGGAATTTTATTGGGGAATAACATTTACCTGTTCCAATTTCACATTGTTAGCTGGGTATTTAGTCACCACCACCCTCCCCTTTTTCACCATCCCCACCTTCTCGTCCTCCGCCTCCATGCTCCCCACCTTCGTGTTCACTACCACTTTTGTGGCAGGCTATGCAGTTGCTGATATTGCTTATACCATGCTCACTATGCTCTGCCATAAGATTCTGCTCGCTATGCTCATGACAACCAAAGCAGGTATATAGCTTAAAATTGTTGCTGGTATGGCAGGTAAGACATGCAGTATTATGATGGCCTTCTAAACTAAAAAAGGCAGAGTGATTGAAAGTAGAAGGTTTCCAGCCCTCAAAACTGTGGCAGGTATTGCAGGTAGCTGATGCATTCTGGCTATGAAAAACATCCCTGGGTGCCTTATGGCAGGATGCACAATTACTTAATGCAGCAGCGGTAAGTTGTTTATGATTAAAGGCAGCTGCCTTCCAGTTTGTAGTATTATGGCAATTGGCACAATTGTTTGATAGTAAATGTTCGTGGGTTAATGTTTTAGGGGCAGTGTGGCAACCAATACAGTTTGCCTGATTCTGGATAGACAACATAGAATGGTTGAACACCCCCGAAGTAATTTTAGCATCCCGGCCCTTATGTTCGTGGTGGCATGACATGCAATCCTGATTTTGGAGGCTTTTATGAAAAAGCACCTTGCTATTTGTCACCCTGCCCATAGAATCCAAGCCGATGGTAGCAGGTTTGTGACACTCTATACATCTGCTTGCAGAGGGCCCAGATAAAGGTATGTGGCAGGATAAGCAGGTGCGGTCTAAGCCCTGGTGCATCTTGCTTAAATGCCCCGGCGTAATCATGAATTGGGGCAAATAAGATGTAAGGCAGATAATTAGCACCATCCCAAATACAACCAGTAGCTTTTTCATTATGCAAAGAAGATTATTGCTAAAATGTGTAGCAGGCTAAAAAACATAAAAACAAAGGCTATAGGCAGGTGTATCTTCCGCCATTGCCTCATATTATCAACAATCAGTGCTTCAAAAAAGAGCTTCTTTTGAACCTCAGCTATATTTAGCCCTTGTGATTGCAAATCGGCTATGCGCAGGTTAAGAGTTGCTGTAGCATCTTTTAAAACATACTTGCCTATTAGGCCAAATGCCACTGCAACCAACATGGCAAGTATTGCCAGCCATGGCACCAAAGCATTATAATGTATCCCTGCATGCACCAGTATCAGTACCGACCCTACCCAGGCCATGTATTCATGAAATTGCAGCAGGATTTTGGGCGAACCAGTAGTAATAATTTTGCGTTTGCGGAGGGAATATATAAATGAAACAATAAGAAGAACAGTACCGGCAGGACCCAAATAACGACCTACCCAATCCAGATTCAGGAGGTGAAGGAGATAATCTATTAGCAAAGCCAGGCCAACAAATGACAAAAACCAGAAAAGAAATGGCAATGTGTGCATTACAAATACCGACCTAAACATGAGCTATGTGAATTTCAATTAATTAATCTTTGTCTTTACCATCATTAGGAATGGTGATTGTGCTATTAACATTTTGAGACCTTATTTCGGTATGCCTTATTTCTCCTCCTGTAGTACCTGTCTCTTTGGCAAATACCAATACTACCAAACTAAAAACAATAGTTGCAAAGCCTATTAGGTTACTGAAAGTCTTCCGTTTCCAACTAGCCCATAAGCCAATGAGGGAGAAACCACCTAAAAAATAGCAGAGTATGGCAAAAGTATCTGCAACATGCTCATGGTTTTTTATAAACTGCTTATCAATACCCGGCATTTTCTCCACTATTTCTTCAGCACCATCCCCAGTAAGTAAGACAGGGATGGCAACTATAGCCCCTAAAATAAATATAGAATAGGCAGTACGTTTCACAATTTCCGACTTTAGGAAATAGCCACCCAGCATTATTAACAGGCCAATACCCGGCAATATAACGGGTATATGGTTTAACAATAAGTGGATATGAGCCTGATTCATGGTTAATTGTTAATTGTAAATGGTTAATGATTGATAAGACCTGTCCTAACCCTTAATACTAAATCAATAATTACTCAGTTGTTTGCCCATCATATTTGATACCATTCGACTCGGCCTCGGCTTTGGAGGAACGGACTATGCCATCTTTATGATTTGGTGGGGAATAAATGGTATACATTTTCAATTCCTGAGTGCTATCACTATTGATAACATTATGCCTTGCACCGGCAGGTACAATTATAACATCACCAGCCTTTATTTTGTAGCTATTATCATTAATAGTACATATCCCCTTGCCCGATTCGAAGCGAAAAATTGGTCGTTAGTGGCATGCACTTCCTCTCCTATTTCTTCATTAGGCTTAAGGGTCATCAATACCAATTGCATGTACTTTGCGGTGTAAAGCACCTTGCGGAAATTCTCATTCTCATGGGTTGCCTTTTCAATGTCAATTGTGTAACCTTTTGCCTTTTCCATATTCTCAGTTGTTTTGTTGGTTATCTTACCTTCTGCGTTATTACAGCTTGCCATGCAAGCCATCATTATCAAAGCTGTACCTGTATACAGCACTGCTTGAATTCCCTTTTTCTGAATGTTCATAAATAGTATATTTCCTGACTTTTTGAATCTTCTAACTCTTCCTTCCCTAAATCAAACCCAACTCTTTAAGATATGCCTGCCTGATTTTTAAGCTACTTATGTGTTATTGATTTATTGCAAAGGTGGTATAATGAGGAATGCTTATCATTACACTATTAGGGTTAATGATTGCAGGATTAACGCTTGGGAGTTTGGGTTGGGAATAGAATAAAACTCTCTCAGTACTGGTTTGACTGATCTGAGCTAACTTTTAATATCAAAGATTTATGTTCCAGCAGTATATCACTATTTGGCTCTTGTGGCGGTAGCACCATTCAAAATTCGGATTGCTATTGTCTGATTTTTACCGGAATGCCCCATTTGCCGAAAGTATATATTTTGTGATTTGGGGCAATAGTGGCGATGTAATTGTTTGGTTATTAATTACATGTGCATTTTCGTAATTTCCCAACATTGCCCCAACATTGCCCCAACATTGCCCCAACATTGCCCCAACATTGCCCC
>CAIWHI010000199.1 GCA_903912435.1 uncultured Bacteroidota bacterium
CAATCAGAGGCCTCACCCTCTCCCGAGGCGAGGGTGCCGTATCCGGCCTTTTCTGATGGAATATATTATTGGCTTGGTGATTTTGGCCATGTCCTATTCAAAGAACTTTTGTGCTATAAATTTGTTACTCCAGAGGAGAGGGTGCCGTATCCGGCCTTTTCTGATGGAATATATTATTGGCTTGGTGATTTTGGCCATGTCCTATTCAAAGAACTTTTGTGCAACAAATTTTTTACTCCGAAGGAGAGGGTGACGAATTCTAGCAAGTGGGCTAATTAAATAATATGGTTTTTAATGTCGCAGATTATGAGTTTAGGAAGTAGTTATATTAGGATTATTGGTTGCCTGTTTTGGGTTGTTTTTTCCCAATCGTGCAATAATGACCCTAAACCGAAAACAGAATCCACCACAACAGCTGAACCTCCTGTCAATACGGTGCAGGTGCCGGCAGTGATCAATTATGATATAGTCGCAGAGTACCCCCATGACCCTAATGCTTTTACTGAGGGGCTAGAATTTAAGGATGATTATTTATACGAGAGTACTGGCCAATATGGGATGTCGGATATAAGGAAGGTGGAACTGAAAACGGGAAAGGTGGTTACATCTACTAAGATGGCAGCTAAATATTTTGGCGAGGGGATGACATTACTGAATGATAAAATTTACCAGCTAACCTATAGGGAGGGGGCAGGATTTATTTATGGTCAGAAGGACTTGAAGGTAGTTGGGACCTTCGGTTTTACGTCACCTGAGGGGTGGGGTATGACAAATAATGGAAGCAATCTGATATATGATGATGGGGGTAGTGTATTGCATTTTATAGACCCGGTTACATTTAAGGAAACTAAATCATTGAATGTATTTGATGAACATGGCCCGGTGACTTATATCAATGAACTGGAGCTGATACATGGGTTTATCTATGCCAACCAGTGGCAGACTGATTTTATTTTGAAAATTGATACGGCAACAGGTAGGGTAGTAGGTAGGGCAGATTTAAGTAACATAAGGCAGAGGATAGGTGTGAGGCCACCTAGTGGTAATCCTAACGGGCCAGATGTACTTAATGGAATAGCCTATGATGCCGCAACTAATAAGATTTATATAACTGGTAAAAATTGGCCTAAGCTGGTGGAGATAAAGCTGGATAATTGATGTTTTTCCGTTGTCCTTCATATGGTGTAATTTCGGCTAAAGCCTATTATTTTTTGTTCATATTCCCCGGCCTAAAGGCCGAGGCTACTAGTAAAACTTAGAAATTGGTATCTTACTGACCAGGGGAATTATAATTCATATAGGACGTAAAAAATTGATAATTACAATTCAACACATAAATAGATGTCATTATTAAAACAGTTCAGGGAAAATTGGGGAGTAAGGTTTGGTAATGTGCAAGGGGCTGTTCTGGTGGCAGTGAGTGGTGGCAGGGATTCAATGGTTTTGGCAGATTTATTATATAAATCAGGCATCAATATTGGTGTGGCTCATTGTAATTTCGGATTGAGGGGAGAAGAGTCGGATGGGGATGAAGCCCTGGTAAAAGCATGGTGCGAAGGGAATAGAGTTGCCTTTCACAAAATAAAATTTGATACCAAAAAAGAATCAGCCGAACGGAAAACCGGAACACAGGAAACCGCCCGAGACCTTAGGTATGAATGGTTTGAGCAAATAAGAAACGAGTTTAAATACGCAAAGATAGCAACCGCCCACCATGCCAATGATAATGTTGAAACATTATTGATTAATCTGTTTAAGGGTACAGGTATAAGTGGATTGCATGGCATTTTACCCAATAATGGGGCCATCATAAGGCCACTGCTATTTGCAACAAGGGAGGACATGACCCGGTATGCTGTAGAAAATTCATTGGTATGGCGAGAGGATGCATCAAATAATACTGACGATTATTTGAGAAATGATGTGAGGCATAATTTGGTGCCTGTAATAGAGCAATTGTTTCCTAATGGAGTAGAAAGGGTAAATGAGAGCATCAATAGGTTTGCCGAGGCCGAAATCTTATACAACAGAGCAATAGAGCAGGAGCGTAAGAAGCTGATAGAAAAACGGGGGAATGACTTTTATGTGCCTATACTGAAATTGAAGAAACACGAGCCATTAGCGACCCTATGTTATGAGCTATTCCACCCTTATGGATTTAATTCAAAACAGGTGCCCCACATTATTAATCTGCTTGATTCTGATACCGGGCATTTTATAACTTCGGCTACCCATCGTATTATTCATAATAGGGATTTTTTGATTGTCACCACCTTGCCACATGAGAGTGCTGATTTTATTAGTATAGATGAAGTGCCTTTTAAGTTGGTGCAAGGGAAATACCAATATACTTTTACTGTTGAGGATAAGCCAAAGGCCATACCGAAAACAGCCAATGAGGTGTATATAGAAATGGAGCAGGTGGTGTTTCCGCTGATACTTAGGAAATGGAAAATTGGAGATTACCTTTATCCATTTGGTATGAAGATGAAGAAGAAAAAGGTGAGCAGGATATTGATTGATGAAAAGGTATCGATAAATGAAAAGGAAGAATTGAGGGTGTTGGAATGTAGCAAACGTATAGCCTGGGTATCGGGCATAAGGTCTGACGAGCGATTTAGAATAAAGGAAGGTGTAGGGAAGGTTTTGGTGGTAAGACGTTCCTTATCAAACTAAAAATGATGGTTGCTTAACTGGTTGATGAATATTTGTCCGTGGGTAGGGTCGATGAGGAAGGCGAATATAAATCCATATATAGCACCAAAAAAGTGGGCATCATGCCCAATATTGTCCCCGCCTCTTTTGGCCATAAAGTAGGAGTAAGCTAAATATATTATGCCAAATACAATACCATAAATCCCTAGGTCGGTATTGCCAAGGCCAATAAATGTAACCTTGCCCCAAACATCATAATAAAAAGTTGCAAACAAAATACCTGATACCCCACCTGATGCACCTAATGCAAAATAGGCACTATTATGGCGGTTTTTGAAGTAAGCAGGTAGGGAACCCACAATAATTGAGGAAAGGTATATGACGAGAAATACCCATCTCATATTGAGCATAGTACATATAGTCTCCATTTTAGAGCCAAATGCATAAAGGGTATACATATTGAAGAAAAGGTGGCCATAATCGCCATGAATGAAACCAGATGATAGCACCCTATGGTATTCATCCTTGTGGTCCATACCAAAAGGGAATAAGATTAGCTTGTCTCTAATGCTGTAGTCATTAAAAGCCCATAAGGAAATACCTACCGTAATAGCAATGATAATATTGGTATAGCTGAACAATACTTGGCTGGAATGCATGATGCGAAAATAAACATTTTACTCCAGCCCTATATTATTGTATGCGAAAGGATTTGACCTGAATAGATATGCGGATATTTGTTTAAGTGATTGCATTTTGTGCTGATTTGCCCTGTTTTTTGTTGATTTGTAACTAATTGGGATTTTTTCAACAGTTGTTTGTAAAAGGTTTTTAAAAATAGAGGGTTATATTTTAGGTGCTGATTGATTTTTTTGTATTTTTAACTCAAATATTTTATCAATGAAGTTTTGGAAACAGCTTTTCCTTCCAGTAATGTTATTAATGGGAATTATCACAACCCTTGTTTATACCTCTTGTATTAGGAATGTATGTGATAATGTACATTGCTTTAATGGTGGTTCATGCAATGCCGGTATATGCAGATGCCCTACTGGGTTTGAAAATGCGCAGTGCCAGGATTCTTCAATTCACAGATTTGAAGGTGGATATGCAGGCTTGACAACCTGTAATAATCTTGCCCAGACGATTGATACAGCATGGGTAACTCCCGGTTATGCGGGTATCTTGTCGGTGAATGTAAAATTGAAGAGCATATATGGTAGCAAGGGTTTATTGAAAGGAACTGTAAGCAGTAATGAAAGTACTTATGCAATTATTGTTAATAATAATGATAGTCTTCCTAATTACCAGAGAAAATACTCAATTACCCTTCAGAGTGATAAAACACTAACTATACATGAGTATAACCTTGATAATGGGTATACAAGATCAGGTGATTCAAGTGTAAGCCAATGTACATTTCTGGGTACTAAATACACCAAATAATGTTGCTTCCTTAAATTTAGTCCCTTTTTTTATGGGTGATTTTCGGATTCAAAATTCACGATTGCTGGAACATTAAAAGATTGGTTAAATAAATTTCATAAAAATTCCGGATACAAAAAGATGAATATCTTTACGACTTCGTAAAGATATTTTTCATTTATCCTAGTTCTAATTACCTACAATACATACCTGATGTCAATAAAAGTTACTTCGCTCACCAAGATTTATGAAACCCAGAAGGCAGTTGATAATGTTTCATTTGAATTAAAGAAAGGTGAAATAGTTGGTTTCCTGGGGCCAAATGGTGCCGGCAAGTCAAC
>CAIWHI010000200.1 GCA_903912435.1 uncultured Bacteroidota bacterium
CAATTACAGCTACCGGTTATTCATGAAAAGTACTAATGAAAACGTTAAATAAATTTCAGCTTAAGCTAAAATTATATCAACAAGACACATATAACGCATATCATCTAAATAATAGGAGGAATTCAAAAATTGACTATAAAATGCTCCAACCGGAATTCTATTTCTTTTACCTTGGAACAGATTTTGGAAATAAATAATCTTTGTTTTAACTTTTGACTTATTTATTTGTCAGCATATATGTTATGAAAAAACAATAAATTGTAGTTTATTGAAATTTCGTAAATTTTCCATTAATTTTAGCATCATTTTGTATATTGTAGGCAATACCATATACCTAAATTTATCAAAAGACAATTGTAGGGTTTGTATTTTTTGTAACATATCAAGTGATATTTATTATTTGTATTGTTTTTTTTGAAAAGGATTTTATTAGCTTTTAAATTTGTTTTGTAAAGTATTCGGAACTTATGATGAATATAAGCGGCTGGCAAAATGGCATGATCACCTGGTTAAAGGAAGAACTATATATTGCTGACCTGAATTGTATAATCAACTTCGTAAACAGGGAGCACAATACAGTCTTTGGCACCAGGCCATCAGAATTAATTGGCAGGTGTTTTTTCGAATTACCCTTTATCCTTTCAAACGATTGTGCCTATACCCGACAACAACTTAGAAGTTTATGCCTGGAAAATGATTCCATTAATTTAGAGTTCATTGCTGCAATAAATCTTCCTGAAGCAGGAACCAAATGGTACAAAATATCAATACAAACTGAGGCGGATATTAATGGTGTAAAATATATACTTATTACATTATCTAATATTACTGAAACAAGGTTACTGGAACAACGTTTGAACTCTGAAAGGAGTTTGTTCATAGGTGGGCCTACTGTAGTGGTAAAATGGGTACCAAAATCTACCTGGGTTATTGATTATGTATCTCCGAATATTTACCAGCATTTTGGTTACCACCCCGAGGAACTCATGAAGGGCGAGTTCTCTTTTATTTCCTTGGTTCATCCTGATGACCTTGACAGATTGATGAATGAGGTAGAGGATTTCAAAGCAAAAAAGAAAGTAAGCTATGAGCAGGAATACCGCCTAAGGCATGCCAATGGCACTTATAGGTATGTATATGACTATACCACAGTTTCAAGAGATGAGTTCAATGAAATAATTAGCTATCAGGGTACTATATTAGATGTAACCGAAAAGACCCAAGCCATCATTAACCAGAACGAAAATCTGGAGCAGTTTAATTCCATTATTGAGGGAATTACCGATACCGTAATTATCACCAATGAGCAAGGGCTAATAACATTTTGCAATAAGGCTACCAGCGATGTTTTTAAATGGACTAACGAAGAACTTACCAACCAACCACTGGATATAATTATCCCTAAAAATAATTTTGGACAGAGTGCAGATGGTTTAAGAATGGCCCAATTGGCATCAATTATGGGTACAAAACCCGAGATGGCAGGGGTTAGCAAATATGGTATAAACATACCTCTGGAAGTAAGTATAACATCCTGGAACAAAGGAGATTCTATTAATTATGGGTGGATAATAAGCGACCTTACCGAGCGAAAAGCTAAAGAGGAACGAATAAAGCATCTTGCCTCCTTCCCTGAGTCTTCGAAGAACCCTATACTAGAAATTGACATAGAGGGTAATGTACTCTATGCCAACCCAACAGCCATGAGTCTGTTTACAGGCATTAATAAGGCAGGGAAAAACCATCCTTTTTTGCAAGGTATCGATGCTAACGTGCCCTACCGGGATGTAGAATATGGTGGTAATTGGTACCGGCAATCAATTAGGTTCTACGACGACCGCCAGGTATTGAGGGTATATTCCATGGATATTACTGAGAATATATTAATGCAGGAGGTGGCCAAAATCAATGAAGCCAGGCTTAGCTCGCTGATTGAATCAATTCCTGATGCGGTGTTCCTGAAAGATGGAGCCGGTAAATGGCAACA
>CAIWHI010000201.1 GCA_903912435.1 uncultured Bacteroidota bacterium
AGGCAAACTATTGCATGAGGCCTCAACATCTCTAAGAATCAAGAAGGATGTTTGGAGAGCAAAGAAAGACGGTTCTTTAGTATGGGTTAATGAGGCAATTACGCCTAATTTTAATTCAGATAGTCAACTGAATGGCTATTTTGTAATACTAAAAAACTTATCAATTATTCAGGAAACTGAAAATAAATTCGGACAGGTTAATAGTAATTTGAAAAGTATTATTGAAAGTGTATCAGATTCACTATTACTGATTGATATACATGGAGTTGTACTCGCATTTAATACAAGGGCCTTTTCAATTAGTAAATCCTTTTTTGGTAGTGAACTACAGGTTGGTATCAATATCTTTGACTACATATCAGATGATCGGAAGGTATATGTGCATATGTTGTTTGAAAAAGCATCGAGGGGTGAGAAAGTAGAGTATGAGCAATATTACATTGGCAAAGATAATCAGGAGGTATGGTATGAAAATTCTGCCCATGCAGTATTTGAAAATGGTGATTTAGCAGGTTATTGCCTTACAGGTAAGGAAATAACAGACCGGAAAACTGCTGAGAAAAAATTGCAGATAAATGAAAAGCGTTACCGTTCGATTGTTGAAAATGGCATCGGAGCTTTAGTAATCTTTTCTCCCGAAGGGGTAATATCTTATGTGTCACCCTCGGTAAAAAAAATGATGGGTTTTACACCCGATGAGATTTATAAGGATAATTTCCTATCATTTGTTCATCCGGAAGACCAGCCAGGTAAAATTAAAGTTATAGGGGAGCTCCTTAATCAGCCGGGTATCTCTATACATAGCACGCCTACAAGGGTAAAACATAAGAATGGATCATGGTTGTGGTTCGACTGCACATTTACCAATATGCTGCACGACCCAGATATTAATGGAATAGTTGATAATTTCTACGACATTACTGAGGCGGTAAACCGGGACAATGAGCTAAGGCAACAGAGGGAGCAACTACAGAAGATAATGGATAATTCCATTGATGTTATATGTACGTTTGATGCCCAGGGCAATTTTTTATCTGTCAGTCCTTCTTCCTTTACCCTTTGGGGTTATCAACCTGAAGAATTAGTAGGTAATTTTTTTGGAGATTATGTATTACCAGAGGACTTACCTAAAACTATTGCTGGATTTTCTAATTTAATGGATGATATTCAATCTCCGAATTTTGAAAACAGGGTTATTAGAAATGATGGTGGAATTGCAACTAATTATTGGCTGGCCAGATGGAATAAAGATGAGGGAGTGGTATATGCTTTTGCCCGAGACGCATCTGATAGGAAGAAACTTGAATTAGCCCTTGAATCAGAAAGAAAAAGGTTAAATGATTTATTTAACCAAACACCGGCGGCAATGTGCATCCTTCAGGGTGAGGACCATATATTCACTATGGCAAACCCCCAGTATCTTGATGTCACTAATAAGAAGGATATCATTGGTAAGAAGGCATTTGATGTATTTCCCGAAGTAGCATCTCAAGGCTTTTTGGCGCTGGTAAATAATGTTTATAGAACAGGTATTCCATTTAAAGGCGATGAGGTACTGATTCAGGTTGATAGAGAAGGGAATGGGGTGCTCACAGATATTTATGTAAATTTTGTTTACGAACCTCTAATAGATGATAGCGGGAAAATAGATGGTGTTTTTTTCTTTGCCTGTACAGTAACCGAACAGGTATTAGCACGAAGGCAGATTGAAGCTAATGAGAGGTATTTTAGGGCACTCGTTGAAAATGCCGCTGACCTGATAACGCTTAATGATGCCAATGGGTTGATTACCTATTCCAGTCCGGCTATATTCAAGCTTTTGGGTTATACGGTAGATGAAATGAAAGGGAATCACTTTGCAAGTTTTCTACTTCCTGCCCAGATGGAAAAATCATATGATTATTTCATGCGACTAATGCAAAACCCTGGTGTGCCAATTTACCATGAAGCATGTTTTGTACATAAGGAAGGGCGAATAGTTTGGATGGAAGGCACAGGTATCAACTTGCTTGATGATGATAATGTAAAAGCTATTGTAGCCAACCATAGAGATATTACTGAGCGCAAATTGGCAGAAGAAAAATTACTTTATGCCAATAGGCTTTATGCCTTTATCAGTAGTATAAACCATGCTATATCACATAATTATGATAGGGATGTTCTGCTAAAAGAGGCCTGTCGGATAGCTGTTAATATTGGGAAGTTCAAAATAGCATGGATAGGCTTTTATAGTAAAGACTCACGAATAATGAGGTTGGTGGCTGGTGAAGGTATTTCTGATAATGAATTACATACATTCAGCGCTTTTGAATATAGAAAAGATGGAGCGCAGGGCATAGTTGAAAAGTCAGGTAAATATTTTGTAAGTAATGATATTGATAATGATATCATGTCTGATACATGGAGGGCTATTTTCAAACGTCTGGGTATTAATTCATGTGTATTATTACCATTAACTAAATCAGGTATAACTATAGGATCCCTAAATTTATATTCTGAGGAGAAAAATTTCTTCGATGAAAATGAGATAGCCCTGCTCATGGAAATTGTGGTGGATATTTCATTTGCACTTGAAGTTTTTGAAAAAGACGAGAAGAGAGAACTAGTATCGAGGCAATTGCAGCATAGTGAATTGAGACTCAAAGAGGCACAGGCGATTGCCCACGTGGGTAGTTTTGAAATAAACCTCAATTCAGGTAAGATATTATGGTCTGAAGAGGCATGCCGCATCTATGGTTTACCCGTTACTGATAATGTGCAGAATATAGTGAAATGGCTGTCGTACCAGCATCCGGAGGATAGGGATATGACCTTAAACATATTGAAGGATTCGATGGAAACGATGAGTAGCACATCTTTCAATCACAGAATCCTGAGACCAGATGGTAGTATGAGGTATGTTTCAACACAAACACAGATAGTATTAGGTGATAGTGGAGAGCCTGAAATAATAACAGGTGTGGCACAAGACGTTACAGAGCAAAAAATATTGGAAATTGAGCGTGCCAAAATGATTTCCGACCTTATTCAAAGGAACAAAGATCTGGAGCAATTTTCATATATCATTTCACATAATTTACGTTCGCCTGTTGCCAATATTAAGGGGCTAGTAGAAATGCTGGATTCTGATCATCTTACTGAGCACGAGGATAAGCTTTTTAGGGAGAAACTGGCATTTTCTGTCTTGAAAATGGATGGTATCATTAATGACCTTAACCATGTATTGCAGGTTAAGAATAATCTTGAGGGGCATAATGAATTAGTGAAATTTGACGAGATAATTGATGATATTAAAATAAGTATATCTAGTTACCTGCAGGAAGAAGAAGTACAAATAATTACTGATTTCACCGAAATAAACGAAATGATGACCTTAAAAGGTTATTTGCATAGCATATTTTATAATCTTATTTCCAATAGTGTAAAATACCGCAGGCCGGGTGTGAAGCCGGTAATATTTATCAGTACTCACATACTAGGTGATAAATTCCATATTGTGTTCAGAGATAATGGTCTTGGAATTGATTTGTCGAAGAAGGAACTTCAGATCTTTGGCTTGTATAAGCGTTTTCATAAGCATATTCAAGGTAAGGGGATGGGGCTATTTATGGTAAAAACCCAGGTAGAAACACTTGGTGGCCGAATTTCTATAAGCAGTGAGGTAAATAAATGGACGGAGTTCGTCATTGTGTTTAACTTGAGTTAGTCAATTGTTAACAAATCGTTTGCGTTTATTAACGTTATAATTGCCTCTAAATATAGATAATTTACAATGTAAACTGACGTATTTTCAATTCCCTGACCTATATTTACGCCTTGAATTCTAGGTTTTTGATTTCTTTTTGTTCATTAATGTTATATGTAAATACATATTAAGTACATGTTTATGATGCCACTTGACATTCGAAAACAAAGTATTAACAAAGTATGGTTTGCTGACTTGTATAATTACCAAATATATCTACAGTAAAAATGAGTAATGTGAATAGCTATCAATTGTTGATAGATGGAATACTGGATCACCTGCTACTTATTCTTGATAAGGATGGGTGTATTGTCCATTGGAATAAAGCAGTAGAGCAATTAAGTGGTTATAATACTTCAGAAATAGAAGGCAAAAGCATTCAGTTGTTATTTCCAGATGTTGATAATAAAAATTCCATAGGTGATTTATTATCGGTTGTTATTCTGAAAACGAGTACCATAGCTATTTGTAATTGGAAGAAAAAAGATGGTGATACAATATGCGTTTCTGTAAAACTGTCATTGGTCTATACCGAAAATATTCATACTGGATTTACACTTTCGGCCCATCAGAATGCTGAAAAAACAAATGTTGAAACTTTTGCTGAAAATGTAAATCAAACTAAACCTCATAGCGAAGCATATTTCAGGGCATTGACAGAAAATGCTGCTGATATGATTATATTGACCAGTATTGAAGGGGAAATAAAATATGTGAATCCGGGTTTTGAAAAAGTAACCGGATTTGACAAAGAGGGAATAATTGGTCGTTCTTTTTTCTCTATAATGCGCCAGAGGCATGCCAAAAAATCTAAGCAGGTTTATGAAAATCTAATAGCTAATCCGGGTAAGCCCTTTGCCTGGATGAGCCGATTGCTGGATAAACACAGGAGATATATTTGGGTAGAGGGTACAGTTATAAATTTGCTTAATGATAAAAATGTTGAATCTATAGTTTGTAATTTCCATAATATAACTGAGCGCAAGATTAATGAGGAGAAACTGATCAACGTAAAGAGATTATACGCCTTCCTTAGTGGCATTAATCAAACTATTGTTCACTCGGAAGATGAGCAAACATTATTTAAGGATACATGCAGGATTGCAGTGGAAGTAGGTGAGTTTAAAATGGCATGGATAGGTTTGTTTGATGAGAAAAATCAAATAGAAATTGCTGGTGACCATGATGTTTTGCCCAAGGATAAAAAGTTCTTTGTGGACGCGGCAAATTTCCCTGAGGAAGTGAGGAATGAAGTTGTTGGCAATGGCAATAAGTATGTTACAAATGATATTGAGTCAGATGAAGTTTTGGCCTATTGGCATGCCTATGCTGTGAAGCGCAGGGTAAGTTCCTATATGGCATTGCCACTAAAGCGTGCCGGAAATACAATTGGTATCATCAATTTGTTTGCTGGGGAGACCAATTTGTTTGACTCTGAAGAAATACGCCTATTAGATGAGATTGCAAGGGATATTTCATTTGCTCTTGATGTATTAGATAAGGAAAGGCATCGTAAGACAATGGAGGCCAGATTGATGCATAGTGAGTTTAGATTAAAACAAGCCCAGGCAATAGCTCATTTTGGTAATTGGGAGATTGATCTGGTGAAGGGTGGTGCTCTGCTATCTGATGAGGCTTGCAATATCTATGGCCTGGAAACCAATGAAAATGAACTAACCTATCTTTCGTGGCAATCATTTACCCATCCTGATGACAGGGCCGATATGATGGATAAGATTGAGTATGGGCAGATAAAGAACAAGAAAATTGATTTCCTGCATCGTGTGCTCCGAAAGGATGGAATGATTAGGTATATTTTTTCCCAGGCCGAATTTGAATTTAGTAAGGATGGGGTGCCTGAAATGCTTTATGGAGTATCGCATGACATCACCGAAAGGAAGGAAGCTGAGGAGGCATTAATGAAAGCCCAGGACAATCTAGGGCTTATAGTAGACCTTATTCCACAGGCTATTTTTGCCAGAGATGTGGAGGGCACTTATCTGTTTGTAAATAAGGAATTTACCAATTTATATGGAGTTTCACCTGCTGAGATTATTAACAAGAATATAGATCAGGCATACTTCGGAAAAGGGGAGAGCGAATATTTTGCTAGGCAGGACAATGAAGTATTGGCTTCAGGAATTATGAAAACTATGCCCGATTATAGCTTTACCGATAAGCAGGGGAATAAGAAACTTATCAGCTTAATAAAAGTACCTTATTCACCTTTCAGGACAAATACTAAAGCAATTTTAGGTATTGCCACTGATATTACCGAGCAGAAAAAAGCCGAGATTGAGCGCACCAAAATGATAGCTGATATGGTGCAGCGGAATAAGGATTTGGAACAGTTTTCTTACATCGTGTCGCATAACCTGAGGTCACCCGTGGCCAATATTATGGGAATTACAGATGTACTCCAGTTTGAAGGATTAACACCAGAGGATGAAAAAACATTTATTGATGATTTGCTGGATTCTGTGAAGAAGCTGGATAATGTGATCATGGACCTGAATCATGTATTGCAGGTGAAAAATGATGTAAGTGGCAAAAGGGAATTAGTGCATTTCAGTCAATTGTTGAATGATATTACAGTAAGCATTGACCATTTAATCAAAAGTGAAGAAGTGCAAATAATCAGTGATTTCAGTGCAATTGACGAAATACATACCCTAAGGAGTTATATCTACAGTGTATTTTACAATTTAATCTCCAATAGTATTAAGTATAAGCAAGCCAATAGCCACCCAATCATACATATCACAAGCAGGAAATTGGAAAATAAAATTATCCTTGAGTTCAGTGATAATGGATTAGGCATAGACCTTAACCATCGTGGACCCCAGGTATTTGGTTTGTACAAAAGATTTCACCTGCATACAGAGGGTAAGGGAGTAGGACTATTTATGGTGAAAACCCAGGTAGAGACTCTTGGCGGCACAATATCAATAGAGAGTACAGTGAATGTGGGTACTACCTTCACCATCGAGTTTGGAATAGATTAGTAGTTCACCGGCACAATTTAGTCCCCATTTCTTTAATTTTTACCCAACCATAAGAACATTAAATAGTGTCTTGATTAATAATTCCCTGCCTATCA
>CAIWHI010000202.1 GCA_903912435.1 uncultured Bacteroidota bacterium
AAAATTGCGGTCTGACCGCAGAAAGCGGTGCTGACCGCAATTTTTCCACCATCATACTTTAGTTATCTCAAAGCAAGATAGTATCATATCCTCGCATTTCTGACAGTAATTTTTTGAGCCTGGTCACGGATATTTTTCTTTAATTTTTATTTAACAAGGTACTATGTTATGCCGAATACTATATTTTACCTACCTTTGTTTTGAAATTGTTAGGAATGGCATTAGATAATACAGAATCGCAAATGCGCAAGGGCTTACTGGAGCTATGCATACTGGGTATTATACAGCGACAGAAGGAGGTATACCCCAGTGATATTTTAGAACAACTGAAGGGCGCAAAACTGGTGGTGCTGGAGGGCACGCTTTATCCCCTGCTCACCCGGCTCAAAAATGCAGGAATGCTCAGCTACCGCTGGGAGGAAAGTGCATCGGGGCCACCAAGGAAATATTTTACCCTCACCGAAGAAGGGGTGGCGTTTTACGAACAACTACGCACCACCTGGGACGAACTTAGTAAAGCAGTAAATGATTTAACTACCACAATATAAAAACCAGTATATGCAGCGCATCATACAAATAAACATCGCCGGACGCGTGCTCCCTATTGAGGAAGACGCATACACAATGCTTAAAGACTATATCAACTCGCTGGAGCGCCAGTTTAGGGGTGATGATAGCCGTGAGATAATAGAAGACATTGAAAACAGGATTGCCGAGTTATTCTCTATCCGTCTGCAGGGTGGCTCACCGGCTATAGACCGTTTTGATGTTCAGAAAGTTATAGATACTCTGGGTGCTGCCAGTGACCTTAAGGACGATACGTCTTCAAGTAGCAGCAATTCGCAAAAGCAGGGCGGCGGCTATTATTCAGGTGGAAGGAATAATTATGGTCAGCCTAATTCTTATAACCGCGACAGGCTGTTGCGCGACCCCTACGATAAAGTAATAGGCGGTGTGTGTAGTGGTATCAGCCATTATTTCGATATTGACCCTGTGATAGTGAGGTTGGTTATGGTGGTATTATTCCTGACTGCAGGTATTGGATTTTTGGCCTACCTTATAGCCTGGGCTGTAATCCCAGCTGCGCGTAGCAGGGAGGAGCTGTTTAATATGAACAATGGTAATCCGGTTACGTTTCATGATATTTCGAGGAATGTAAATGATGAATTGCAGGACCTGAAACGCCGCGGGGAGCAAATGAGCAGAGAGCTAAAGGACTTTTTTGGGAAGAAAAGGTAAGATGTGATTTGACTAACATATCCGCATGCTTTTGATGCTTTTACCCTACTTTTGCCATCATCCACATCTATAAAGGCAAATGCAAAAATCATACAAACACCTGTTTTTCGACCTCGACCATACCTTATGGGATTTTGATAAAAATTCGGAGGCTACATTGAGGAGGTTGTATGTAGAGTTTGACCTTGCAAGCAGGGGAATATCTGATTTCGGTGCTATGTACAAATGCTACATGGTGCATAATGACAAGCTGTGGGAACGCTATAGAAATGGGTACATCAAGCGCGATGAACTGCGCTGGAAGCGTATGTGGCTGATGTTGCTCGATTTTAAGGTGGCAGACACCACTCTTGCCCACGAAATTGGCACTGCTTATCTAGAATTATTACCTACCCAGGCACTACTGGTGCCGCATGCCAAAGAGGTATTAGAACACTGCAAAGGGCGTTACGAAATGCACCTGATTACTAATGGTTTTGAGACTACCCAAAGGCTGAAACTCCAGTATTCGGGTATTGCCCGCTATTTCACTCACCTTATTACCTCTGAGCGGTGCAATAGTATGAAACCCCATAAGGATATTTTTGAGTATGCCCTTAAGATTGCCAATGCCAATCTGGATGAAAGCATTATGATAGGTGACGCTATTGATATTGATATTATGGGGGCCATTAATTATGGTATGGATTCTATCTATTACAATCCGGGCAAGGTGGTTCATGCAAGGAAGCCTACTTATGAGATTAGGCATCTGGAGGAATTGTTGGGGATTTTGTGATTTATTTATAAAGGAAACAGTAGGTCATTTGTGGTCTGAAATGGTTGCACAAGTTCTATTCAAAGAACTTTTATACAATAAATCACCCAATTCAAAGATTGTGTTTGTGATGGTGGAACAAGGATTGGGCTGTTGTTTCACATTCGACTGTTGTACTTTGAATACCAGTCGCAGACTGGGTTATTTAGTAGACACGAGTGGTCCTATCGGAACACTCGCGCCAGAGAAAGTAGCTTACTCATCCTACTATTGCGGGAGGCCTCACCCCCGGCCCCTCTTCCACCACAGCGGACAGGCCAAAAAAGAGCGGTGACAACGCAGGCATGAACGGGATTATTATGCCCTATCACAGAACCTCTTGTTGGAAATGAAACGTATTAAATAGAGGAGGAAATCACTTACTTAATAATTATCTCATCCACTACTTTCTCCTTAAAGTATTCATTTATCTGGGCCATTAGTTGGTCTTTGCCCAGTTGGAGTTCCTGTTTCAGGGGGGCTACATCGCTGTAGATGGTGAGCTTTTTATTGAAATAATTGATATTACGGGTATATTTGGCAATAGTTTTGCCCACAATGGCTTCCCACTCCTGCCTCATTCGGAGTTCTACCAGCTTAGGTTTCCAGTGTGACCTTTCTAGCAACAGGTTCAACGCATCTCCAATACTATATGAGGCCATTTTTCAAAGTCAAAAGTTAAAAGTCAAAAGTTAAAACGAGTTTAGTAGAAAGACAAAAGTAGAAAGTATAAAGATAGTTTTGGTAGGTAAAAAGGAAATAAGTTAACATTTGCCTAGGCTACAAAGGTAGTGAGAGAAATGTGGTTTTGGTTCGGATGGGGGGAATTATTAGTTGTCAAGCGAATTGAAATTTCAAAACCCGGAGGGTTGACATTGTTATAGTACCGCATTGCTAATAGGGGCAAAACCCTGAAAGAGTTATATTATTTCATTCCAAACAGGCACATAATGTCACCCTTTCAGGGTTCACCACCATTGTTTATCCCTTTTCTACAATAATACCAACCCTTCGGGTTTATAATAACGTTGAGCAAAGGGGTAAATAACATGTATTGCGTTTGGTATTTTAAATATTAGCAGGTAATTGACTAATGTCGCCATGGCAATTTCATGACAATAATCAGTGTTGTGGTTGAGTTTGGTCAAAGGGGGTAATAATTATGCTGGTTACATTTGCCAATCATCGTCAGTTCTATTTTTGGGTTTTGATTTGTGATGGGGTGGCATTTTGGAGTAATAGAATATTATCAAATGATTATATTCATAAGGCCACTCTTATTTCAAAAAGCTTTTGGGAATGAAAATAGGGCTAACAATATTGATTTTTGAAGTATTTATTTTGTTTTGCATTTTGGGGTTCGGAAAGAAAGTTCTATTTTTCGGATTCGTTAGACGTTCCAGAAATATTATATGATAATAGGTGTATTGAAAGAGCAGGCCCCGGAAACCAGGGTATCATTGGTTCCTGAAGTTGTAGCCGCCCTGGTAAAAATGAGTGTAACTGTTTGGGTTGAAAGTGGCGCAGGCGTTACCGCATTTTTCAGCGATAAGTCTTATTCAGATGTTGGTGCGGCCATTAAGAGCGCATCGGAAATCCGTTCATCAGCCGATTTTGTTTTAACCATACAGGCATCTAATGTGGGTGAGGTTAAGGATGGTGCTGTAATAATGGGTGTAGTCCAACCACTGTTTAACCCCGACCTGATGAATACATGGGCTAAGAAGGGTTATACCGTGTTCAGTCTGGATACCATACCCCGTACTACAAGGGCACAAAGTATGGACGTATTGAGTTCTCAGGCCAATATTGCCGGGTATAAGGCGGTGTTGCTTGCTGCTTACCAGTATTGCCGTTACTTCCCTATGTTCATGACCGCAGCCGGTAGTATACCACCAGCTAAGGTGTTGATATTAGGTGCGGGTGTGGCTGGCCTACAGGCTATTGCAACCGCCCGCAGGCTAGGTGCCGTGGTAGAAGTATTTGATACCCGCCCTGCGGTGAAGGAGGAAGTAATGAGCCTTGGTGCAAAATTCGTAGAAGTAGAAGGTGCAGCAGATGCATCTAAAGCAGGCGGATACGCTGTAGAGCAAAGTGAAGACTTCCAGCGCAAGCAGAGGGAGAAAATTCATGAGCATGCCAAAAAATCCGATATCATAATATCTACTGCACAGATACCCGGCAGAAAGGCCCCAATATTGATTACCAAGGCCATGATAGAAGATATGCGCGATGGTTCGGTTATCATAGACCTTGCAAGTGTTACGGGTGGTAATACCGATCTTACGGAAAATGATAAAACCATTATGCACAATGGGGTTACCATCATAGGTAATTCGGCACTGGCAGCAACTGCATCATCAGATGCGAGCAAGCTTTACAGCAAAAATGTGCTTAACTTTTCTAAACTCATCATTAATAAAGAAGGTGGTCTAAACCTTAATTATGCTGATGACATTGTAAAAGGCACTGCTATAGCCAGCGAAGGCAAGATTGTAAACGAAAGGGTAGCTGCGCTGATAAAATAATTAATAAACAATAACAAAAACTTGAATAGTACATGGACCAGTTAACCAGTTTTTTTAATGGTAATTATCATTTGATTACCATTGTCATACTTTCTGTTTTTTTAGGAATTGAAGTAATATCGAGGGTGCCTGCAGTATTGCATACCCCATTGATGAGTGGAGCCAATGCCATTCATGGTGTGGTAATTATAGGTGCGATAATAGTAATGGGCGAGGCCAAAGATGGTGATTTCTTTTCCCTGATACTTGGCTTTCTGGCGGTGGTACTAGGCACCCTCAATGTGGTGGGTGGTTTTGTAGTTACCGACAGGATGCTGGAAATGTTCGGCAAGAAAAAGAAAAAATAAGCGCCAATAATTAATTAATTCCCGTATACAACAGATAAATAATGGAACAAATTATATTACAGTACACAGAATTTTTAACAACCAATTCCTTCCTGCTTTTTGCCTACCTGATAGGTTCGGTTACCTTCATCCTTGGCCTGAAAATGTTGTCGCATCCCGAAACTGCACGTAAGGGCAACCTTATTGCAGCAGGAGGTATGATTATTTCTATTTTTGGCACCATCTTCTTGTACAAGCATCATGGCAATGGTTTGGGTAATTATGCCTGGATATTTGCGGCATTAGTAATAGGAACTATTGTGGGTACTATGGCAGCAAAAAAAGTGCAAATGACTGCTATGCCCGAAATGGTGAGCCTTTTCAATGGTATGGGTGGTGCATGTGCTATGCTTATCTCCATGATTGAATACCATAATGATGCAACACCTTCAACAGGCAAATTACTGATTATTGTTTTAGGTATGATCATTGGTACCGTATCATTTGCAGGTAGTATTATTGCCTGGGGCAAACTAAATGGTAGCATTAAGGACAAAACTATACCTGGTGGACAAATGATTAACTTCCTGTTGTTTGGTGGTATCATTGGCTTGGCAATAATGGTAGTTGGTGGTTTTGTAGGTGCAGACATGGCACATATGCTATTCTATGGCATTACGGCACTTGCTGCAATGTATGGTATCCTATTTGTAATGCCGATAGGTGGTGCTGATATGCCTGTGGTAATATCCTTGCTTAACTCATTTACAGGTGTTGCCGCGGCGTTTGGTGGTTTCCTTTACGACAACCCTGTAATGCTTACAGGTGGTATCCTTGTAGGTTCGGCAGGTACTATTCTTACCATATTGATGTGTAAGGCTATGAACCGCTCATTGAAGAATGTATTGATAGGTTCGTTTGGTGCGGCCAAAACAGGCGGTGCTGCTGGTGCAAAAGACCAGGGTAATTATAAAGAAATATCTCTTAACGATACAGCCGTATTATTAGCTTATGCCCAGAAGGTAATGATTGTACCAGGTTATGGTTTGGCCGTGGCCCAAGCACAACATACCTGCCACGAGCTTGAAAAGATATTGAATGAAAAAGGTGTTGAAGTTGTTTATGGAATCCATCCGGTAGCGGGTCGTATGCCGGGTCATATGAACGTATTGCTGGCTGAGGCTGATGTGCCTTATGAGAAACTACTGGAAATGGAAGATGCCAATGACCAGATGGGTACTACCAATGTGGTAATGATACTTGGAGCCAATGATGTGGTAAATCCCGCAGCTAAGGAAGACCCAAATAGCCCTATATATGGTATGCCAATACTTGAAGTGGAAAAAGCAGACCATGTGATAGTAAACAAGAGGAGTATGAAGCCGGGCTATGCAGGTATTGAGAACGAATTGTTCTTCAGGCCAAAAACTTCAATGCTATTTGGCGATGCCAAGAAGGTATTGCAAGCACTTATTGCTGAACTAAAGACTGTATAATTTTCATTATAAAATTTAAGAGCCGCCTGATAATGTATTCAGGCGGTCTTTTATTTTGATAAACAGACTAAATTTTAACCAAAAAGTAAATCAATTATATATTCTGTGTCACTGGTTTAAGAAAAAATAGTGCAGAGTATTATAAATTTGGAATTTTTACCTAAATTTATCCCATGGTTAGCAATAGAAAAACTAAATTATTTACATCCCTTGTTGCCTTTTTATGTTTTTTGGCAGTTGTAGCAGTGTCGTGCAAGCGTACTGATGGATATATAGGTTGTGAAGGTGTAGTGTGCCAGAATGGAGGCGTTTGTCATGTAGACACATTAATGCCCAGCAAAAAAACAGGACCTGTTTGTCATTGCCCTACAGGTTGGGAAGGAACTGATTGTAGTGTAGAATCGAGGGTGAAATTTTACGGTTCATGGAATACTGAACAAACAATTTTCTATAGTGATTCGCCTGGTTATGTGAAACAAGTAAGTAACTATTACCTTTCACTAGTAGCTTCGGGTACGCCAACTACATTCATGATTAATAATTTCTTCAATAACTCGTATTATAACAAGATCATCTGCACCCTGGACAGTACAAACAGTAGTAATTTCAATATTGATACTCTTTCTAATTTTGAAATGAATTTTGACCACTACCGTATCTTATGGGGTGAAGGATATATTAATAGTGCCCAGAATTATATGGTTGCCAGAATGTTGATCAGGTTTAAGAATAAAACCAACAACTGGCAGGTGGATTCTGTTTCACTAAAGATGGCGAAGTAGTTTTCATATAAATATTTTTATATCAGTTTTGTAATAGCCATTCGTGGCTATTACTTGTTTATGGAACTTGCTATGAAAAAATTAGATTGCCATTCGGAGGCCTCTGCCCCAGCCCTTTAAAACGGATTATGTGTCGTACCCCAGCATTTATGACAGTAATTTTGGATGTTTCGTCCTGTTTTTTAAACACTATTTGTTTTTTTTAGTAGCCCTGGCATTTATGCCGGGGAAAGGGGATGAAATGAAATTGGCTTCAGCCGAAATTGGTATGCGGGGATTACATGCGCAATAATTTCGGCTAAAGCCTATATATTTTATTGTAGCATACCCCGGCCCTCTGCCATTGACGAGTGTGGTTTTTAAGAGAATTTAGACGACCATGCGGTGGCCTCACCCCGGCCCTCTCCAAAGGAGAGGGTGTCGTATACTAACGTTTCTGACAGTAATTTTCA
>CAIWHI010000203.1 GCA_903912435.1 uncultured Bacteroidota bacterium
CCATGGTATACACCTTGGTGAATAAGGTGCTGTCCTCACCCATATTGAAGTAGTAGATATCATCATCACCCATGCCACCGGTGCGGTTAGAGGCAAAATAACCTGTGCGGCCACCCTTGAGTACCACAATCCCAAAGTCGTCGTAAGACGAATTGATAGGCTGTTTCATGGGTTTGGCCTTTTCCAATACTCCTTTTTTCTTAAGGGCTACACATATATCCAGCCCACCAAATCCCTGGTAACCATCAGATGAAAAGTAAAAATTACCCTCTGCATCCTCATAGGGAGATCGCTCTCGGCCAAAAGTGTTTACCTTAGGCCCCATATTTATGGGTTTTCCCCAGCCTAGCCTGCTGCGTTGGCAATACCAGATATCAGTTTCTCCATAGCCACCCTTGCGATTGGATACAAAATACAGTCGCTGCCCATCACGTGAGATGAATGGGTCGGTAACCGAAAAGGAATCATTATCCAGATAAAAAGGTTCGATATGCTGCCACTCGCCATCTTCCCTGGTGGCTGAGTACAGTTTTATCTGCTCCACGCCCAGCGTCCATTTTTCCTGCCCCCTAAGGCCACGCTCCACCCTTGCAAAAAACACGGTATCGTATGTACCCGAAAAACATGCCGGTCCATCGTGGTATTTCTGGTTCACGATTTCGGGCATGGGTGCAACATCCGTAAAGGATGAATCAGAACTCGATTTTTTGGCATAAAACAGGTTAAAGTAGTAGGAGCCCGAATGGTAGTCAATCTTATTGTGCTTGCTCACTCCTCGGGACGAGGTAAACACAACACCATCGCGGTAGGGTACAGGGGCAAAATCGGCATATTTACTATTCAGGCTGGTTACAGGGCTTACTACCACGGGCAGGTCGTGCTTATGGTCTTCAACCGCCAGGTCGCAGGCATCGCTAAAGTACTTAGTGCGCTTGTCGGCAGGTGCCATGGCCTTAAATTTATTAAAAGCGGCCTTGGCATCTTCATAATTACCCGATATTCGGAGCAGCTGTCCGTATTCAAAGTAAAATTCAGGCTCAGCAAACTTCCCCGAATCATTTACCCTGTCATAGTTTAACAATGCCTTGGTGAAATCATTCATTTTCAGGTAGCATTGCCCCAGTCTGTAGTAGAGGGCCACTGTAGGGTTTTTCTGGGCTTCCTTTTCATAAAGCTGGGCAGCACGGTAGTAATCCCAGTTCTCAAAATAGCGGTCGGCTTTTTTGGTTCCTGCAGATGCCACAGTGCTTATCATTATGGCCAGTAAGAAAAAGAATAATACTCTCATTGTTTTTAAAAATATCTTGGGTTCTCCAACCTGGTAAGATGCCTGCTGACATCCCATCCCAACATTATTTCGTGTGTACCACCATTATATATTGAGCTTTGATTGAGGTAGTAATCGTATGAATAACCTATTCTGTAATCGCGCAGGAATTCTAGTTCCAGTATGCCTACCAAAATATTATCAGTCCCGGTTACGTTTATCCTTTTACTGCTGCGCAAGCCCAGGCCTGCAAAGAATTTATCATGAAAAATAAAACAACCATCAAGCTCACCTACTAGCGGAGCAGAAGCCACATACTTAAACTGTGCTGTGGGCCTAAAACTAACTGCATCACTAATGCCCTTTACAAAACCAGCGGTGAAATAGTAGTTGCGATAATATTTAGCCGAGTGACTACCCGCCGCATCATTTATCCTGAAATTTGATTGCAGCAGATGAGTCATTGAAGCCCCAAGGAATAGATTGGATTTGTATAGGTATACCCCAAAATCGGCATCAGGAACCAGGGCTGATGAATTTGTGGTGCTGAAAGCCTTATCGTACTGGTTATTGATATGTATCTCACTACCCGACAAGCTCAACCCCGCCAGCGAGCCCGTAATACCAAAGGATATATGTGTATTAGGGTTTACCAATATCCGGTAGGCATAGGTAGCAGACAGGCCTGTAGTTTTCACCGGGCCCGCCACATCATTATACAATTGCAGTCCCAGGCCGGTATTTGTTTTTGGCAAGGCCATATGCACCCCCAGCGATTGGGTAGTAGGCGCACCATCCATACCCACCCACTGGTTGCGGGTGATGAGTGTACCCGAAAAATAGTCGCGGGTACCTGCATAAGCTGGATTGATATTCAATAGGTTGAAAAAATATTGCGAGAATGCAGGCTCCTGCTGCGCCATAGCACTGCCGGTTAGTAATAACAATAATGGTATCAATATTCCCTTTCTCATATTTTTTCAATTCAGGCCATAAAGCCCTAACATCAATTATCTCTTTATAAGCACCCATCCGTGCTTTTCTTCATTGCTATAGGTAATTGAGTAATAATAGGTGCCATCGGGCAATTCATTGCCACTCTGGTTTTTACCAGCAAATACATTTACCTTGTTGTCATAATTTGTAGTGCTCCACACCTCACTTCCCCAGCGGTTCAAAATTGTTACCTTATTATCGGGGAAGAAATTAAGCACAGGTATTTCCCACACATCATTTACCCCATCGCCATTAGGTGAAAAACCATTGAAATATTCCGGCTCTTTCACTGTGATTAATAAGGTATTGGTGCGGCTGCAACCTGTTGAAGCCACAGTTTCGGTTAATGAATAGGTTGTTGTAGCATGTGGGGTAATAGTAGGCTGTGCATCGGTAGGATTAACCACACCTGCGCCGGGTTGCCATAGATAATTATTCCCTGCCACGGCTGCTGCTCCTACCACTATACTTGCTTTGGGAGGTATTACCATATCAGGGCCGGTAGTGGCTGTTGGGCTGATTTTTACTGTTATTTCAACACTATTGGTATCTGTACATCTACCATCAAATTCGGTAAGGGTATAAGTAATAGTAGTCTCGGGAGTGGCACGGGTTATGGAGGTATTTACACTGCTCAAACCAATAGAAGGGCTCCAGGTATAGGTATTACCATTCGTATTTGCCCCACCCAAAACCAGAGTATCACCGGCGCATATGGTAGTATCGGCACCTACTATGGCAGGTGGTGAGGGTAAAACGGTAATCAGAACGCTATCATTCGCAGCACAGCCGGTTGCAATAATAGTAGCAGTAACTACGTAGGTAGTGGTGATTGAAGGTGTGGCCTGTGGCTGTGCTGTTGTAGCGCTGCTCAACATGAAATTAGGCGCCCATGAATAAGAATAGCCACCAGTAGCCGCACTACCCAGGGTTACAGTTGTCTTATTGCAAATGGTAGTATCCCTGCCAGCATTAGCCACCGGTACAGGATTCACAGTAATCTTTAGGGTATCGGTATTGTGGCAACCGGTTATCAAATTGGTATCAAGCAATATATAAGTGGTAGTAAGGGTAGGTGAGGCTATCGGCTTGGCAATATGTATACTATCCAACCCCACAGATGGTGACCAGTAATAAACTGTACTATCCTCACGCGTATCTCCAATCTGTATAGCTGAGCCTATGCATAATGGCCTGTCTGGCCCAAGGTTCGATTTGGGCAGGGGATTAACAGTAACAACTATGGTATCCGAATTATGACATCCTGTAGCCAATATGGTATCTATGAGCACATAAGTAGTAGTCGCCAAAGGGCTTGCCATAGGATTTGATATAGAAGCTCCACTAAGCCCTGATGAGGGCTTCCAGGTATAGGCATATCCCATACGTAGCGTATCACCTATCTTCACCGAATCTTTAAAGCAAATAGTTGTGTCCTGCCCGGCAAATGTAAGTGGTAGGGGATTGACTGTTACCAAAACAGAATCACGGTTGAAACAGCCTGTATACCTGAAGGTATCGAGCAATAGATAAGTAGTTGTAATTGTTGGACTTACAGTAGGGTTTGGCAGTGTATCATAATTTATTCCCAGTGATGGCTGCCATTTGTAATTGATACCCGGACGCGCTGTATCACCTATTATTACACTGTCTCCAAAACAAATGATTCTTTGTGGGCCTGCATCTACATATGGCACTGCTAATATATGTATAAAAACCTGGGCAGTATCGGCCTTGTTAGGATAGCCATTGTCCAAAAGCCTGTAAGTAATGGTATCGTCGCCCCAAAAATTGGGAGGAGGTGTGTACTTAATGTCGGGTCCCGCAACAAATGCAGTGCCATGATTAGGACCCCCTATGATAAAACTGGTAATCCTGTTGCCATCCGGGTCATGGTCATTGGCCTGAACATGCATCACAAAATCTGTAGTATTGGCGCAAAGGGTATCTGAATCATTAACGGCTATGGGAGGACGGTTGATAAAGGGCAAGAGGCAAATATCAATACCATCAACAGGCAAAGTGGCCGATGACCCCGAATAAGCCAGGGTCCCATTCATACCAAGTATCCTGCCACTAATATTTACACCATTACCTACCACACAATTGCCACTATAACTCAATATACTTCCCTTAAAAATACTATTTGCCCCCAGGCTTACATCACCTTTTACAAACCAAAAGATATTACTGGCCTTAGCCGAATTGATGAGTTTAATTAATGAATTGGGCCTCGTGGTAAGTGAGCCATTTACCTGTATAAAAAAAATTGCATAGGGATTGTTCTGCGCATCGAATATCAACGAATCGTGCAGTATAGTATTGGTGTCTAGTAAGTAAACATGCGGAGTTAGGAACATTCCATAGCCTAATAATGATGGGAAGCTAAGTATAATATTCGCGGCCATACTATCCTTATTGCCATAAATCCAAAGGTTATTTAGCGCTACCACTCCTGCGGCTGTTGCCGTATTATTATAATCTATTGTGCCAGTGATACCAGAGAAGTCTGGGGTAGGGTCGGTACCAATGCTGTCGGTGCCTATATTGCCACCAATGGCACGTGAGCCACCCGGATTGGTCAACTGACCCAGGCTCGTGAACAACTCGTAGCAGGCTATGCCACCAAGGTAGGGTGCCGTGGGACCCATCAATACATTATCATCGCAGCCAAGTGGCAGGAATACCTTAGTACTATCGGCAAAAATATTTCCATTGATAGTGAATGCCCTGCCAATGAGCGTAGTTCGCTGACCCAGGGTAATAGCCCCATTGCAGAAGAAATTACCTTTAATAGAATCATCGGTAGCTGTAGTAAAAGTAGCACCCACCTGCCAAAAAACATTACAAGCCAAAGCACCATTAATGAGCTTTATCCTTGCATTTGGTAACACACTAAGTGCATTGCCCACCTGGATGATAAATACCGCCGACGCATTGCCTCGGGCATTTAGATAAAGATTACCTGCAATAGCACCATTTGTTGCTATTCGATGTACGCCATGAATCAGGGTATCGCCTCGGCCAATAGTATCACGCAAAGTATCAATAGCTGTTCGTGCCCTGATATCTAGGAAAGCCACTGTAGAGGCAGCAGAGCAATATACCGTGGCACTATCGGGAACGATTACATGCAGGTTGCCATTTACATTGCCATACCATGTGTTAATACCCGAATTTGTACCCACATCGCCAATAATATTACTAATATGCGCATTAGACACGTCCCCGGCACAGGTAAACAAGGCAAACTGAGCCGAACTACCTAAGGAAGGTGCTATCTGAGCATCCCCGGTAAAAGTGCTAAAAACAGCCAGCAGGAAAAATACTATTGTAGAATAAAATATCCTCATGCAGTGATATTAAAGACAATCCGCATTACGGATTTTACTATTGGGTGCAAAGTTAGGGATATTTCAGTTTGTTTGATAAAAATAAAATTTGGTGGTATCATCCACTGTTTGACTCAATTAGTCCTCATAGGCTCAATAAGTTTTGGTGCCTGAAAGATGTGCAGGATTTCAGGGCAAATAAAATTTCAACCAATCCAACCTGGATTTGACAAATTTAGTATGATGCTTTATCTTACTACAAACCAATTCTTCATTTTCCATTATTATTTCAGAATCTTTACAAAGCTATAAATTAGTTAAAGCCTGAAATGCCACTAATATACATGGTAACTTTACGTTTTGAATCTGTGTAAATAGGAGAACGAAATGGCCAATAGAAAAATTATTATAGCAAGTTTGGGGCTGATAGCTTTTGCTACCTGCCTGTTGATTAATTCTTGTACACATGCACCCTATGTAATGCCTATAGGCTTGCGTACCGGTGATCCTGAAATTTGCTTTGAGAGGGATATATTACCCATATTTATTTCTAAGTGCACCAATACCGGCTGCCACGATGCATCAGGCAAAGCAGGTTACCGGCTGGATAGTTACCAGGATATTGTGCGTAAGGGTATAGTGCCTGGCAATAAGGCTGCCAGCAGAATATGGGAGTCGGTAGCCATAAGCGAATTTGGTGTTGAAAAAATGCCGCTGAATGCACCCGGCCTAACTGCCAGTGACCTTGACCTTATTGACCGCTGGATTGCCACCGGTGCCATAGATAGTGGTGTATCATGCGGCATCAGCACCTGCGACAGTGGTAGTTTTGCCTATGCAGCCAATATAGCCCCTATTATTAATACCTACTGCGTGGGCTGCCACAATACTTCATCATCAGCTGGTGGTATGCTTACTGATTATACCAGTGTAAAGAATGCGGCTGTAAATGGCCGTTTGATTGGCAATATTACCCATGCATCTGGCTACAAACCTATGCCACCAAGTGGTGTAAGTCTAAGTGTCTGCCAGATTGCACAGATTAAAAACTGGGTAGCTGCAGGGGCACCTAATAACTAAGATAAAGCTATTTCCTATTCCTTTTATGGGCATACTTAAGCTTTTGGGTACACAGGGTAATGGCTTGTGTTTGGTCTAATTCCTTAGCCAGATTCAAAGCTTTTTGCTCATAATCCTCCATTTCCTGGTATCTTTTAAGTTTTCCGTAAAGGTTGCCAAAATAGTAATAGCACTTGGATAGGTTATCCTTATTCCCATTTGCCTCAAATTCTTTAGCAGCTGAAAATAAATAATATTCTGTGCTATCGTATTGATGAAGGCATATGCGCGCATTTCCCAGTACCATGTTGGTGTTTGCCAGAAATGAGCTATTAATGTTAGAGTCTGTCAGCAATTTCCTTGCCCTGTAGAGGTAGGGTAAGGCCTGGGAATATTGTTTACTTTTTGATAAGGTCAACCCGATATTACAATTAGCCCCTGCTTCACCTTCCTTATCACCAGTAAATTTGAAAAAACCAATAGATTTCGAAAAATCTTGTTTCACTTCCTTAAAGTTACCAAGTGACATATTTGCTAATCCTATGCAATAATAGGCATAGCCCATTTTTCGACTATCTCCCCATTTTTCACTAATTGCCAACATTTCTTTGCCATATCCCAGTGCGATATAACCATCCGTATAGATCACTTTATAGACTAATGTTTCCAGCAATTTGATTCTTAACGTGTCATTGGTAGCTTTATACAATTCATATTTCAATGAATCGACATTGGGTGCTGGCTTTTTTTGGGCAACTGCAGTCAATGAAAAGAATAGAGCGCATATCTGTAAGAATGACTTCATCAA
>CAIWHI010000204.1 GCA_903912435.1 uncultured Bacteroidota bacterium
CTGTTATGTCAGCAGCACAAACTGTTGATGAACCACTTATAGAACCGGCGGCTGGTAGGGTATTAACTGTTAAGGTATCAAATACAAGACAGGAGCCGAGGCCGTATGATATTGTAACAGTACCAGATGCAATACCGGTTACAATACCTGTACCTGCGCCAACTGTAGCTGTTGTGATATCACTACTTGTCCATACTTCACCACCTACTGTATTGGTAAGTGTTGTAGTTCCGGCAGTACATACTGTTGATGAACCTGTAATTGTATTTGGGGTGGCTATTACTGTAAATGTCATAAGGGCATTTGCACCACAACCTGTTGCATAGGTTATAGTACATGTGCCACCGGCATTCCCGGTTACATTTCCTGAAGCATCTACTGTTGCTACACTTGTGTTGCTACTGCTCCATATTCCGCCCGATATTGTGTTGCTAAGTGCAGAAACATTGCCAGAACAAACAGAAGCAGTTCCGGTAATTGCAGCAGGTGGAGTGTTGATGGTTACAGTCGCAAAAGATGAGCAAGTATTTACTGAATATGTGATAGTAGCAGTACCCCCTGAAACACCTGTAACCAGCCCTGAGCCGGTTCCTACTGTTGCAATTGATGTTGAACTACTTGTCCATACCCCGCCACTTGTTGCATCGCTTAATGTAGATGTTGATGAAGTGCAAAGTGTGGTACTACCTGTGATATTAGCTGGGGTACTTATTACTGTTACAGTTTTTACTGCTGCTGCACCGCAACCGTTTGAGTAGGTTATTGTGGCGGTGCCATTTGCAACTCCGGTGCCTATGCCTGATGAAGAACCTATAGAAACTATCGCATTATTACTACTGCTCCAGATTCCTCCGGTTGATGTGTTGGTATAAGTGTTGGTTTGTGTGCGGCAGATAATGTTAGTGCCTGTAATTGCAGCGGGTACTGAGTTGATGTTGATTGTGGATGTTGAGAAGCAGGTGCCCAGTGTGTAAGAGATTGTTGCTGTTCCCTGGGCAACTCCGGTTGCAGTACCGGTAATGCTGCCTATTGTTGCAACTGCTGTATTGCTGCTGGTCCATCTGCCGCCTGCTGTTGCATCGCTCAGGGTGGTTGATCCTGCCACGCATGCTGCAGTGGTTCCGGTGATGGCTGCTGTTGCGGCGTTAACTGTAAGAACTGTTGTTGCTGGTGCGCCACATGCAGTATAGCTTACTGTACAGGTTCCGGCTGAAACTGCGGTCACAAGACCTGATGTTGAATTGATTGAAGCGATTGCTGTATTACTGCTTGACCAAATTCCGCCTGGGGTTGTGTTGGCTAATGTTGCTGTACCACCTATGCAGTAATTTGTGGTTCCGGTGATTGCCGGGGTAGCGGCGGGATAAACGGTCATTGCAAGAGATGCAAGTGTTCCGCATCCTGTGGTATAGCGAAGGGTTACTGCTCCAGTTGCTACTCCGGTTACGATTCCGGTTGAAGCGCCTACTGTTGCCCTGGCAGTGTTAAGGCTGCTCCAGGTTCCTAATGGTGAGGCATCACTTAAAGATGTTGTTCCTGCCACGCATACCCTGGGAGGTCCGGTGATTGCGGTAGGGGGGACCTTAACTGTTACTAACGCAGTTGAGGCACTCGTGAGAGAGCCTGATGTGTTACAAGTTCCTGCCCCTGTCCATGTGAGGACGCAGTAGTAGTAGAGTGGGCCACCTGCGGCTGTTGAGGGTCGGTAAGTTACCGATCCCGTGGTGCCAAGGGTTGTAGTAACTGTTGAGGTACTGACCAGCGTTCCCCCTGATGTAGAGTTGGTGGCATTTGAATACCATTTAACCGTAAGACTGGTACCGCTTCTTGTCCCTGTTCCGGTATTACAGATGTTGTAAGTAAATCTTACCAAACTAGCAGTGGCGCCCTGACAAAAGGTGCCTCCGCCAGTGACGGAACTTGAGGTACTCGGTGTGTATTTCTTGATAGCGAACACCGACGAGGTACTTAAGGTACATAGTAGGACTAGTACGGGTAAAAAGATCCTGCTTTTCATAAAATTTAGTTTTTGTTGTAAATTGTTCATGTTATTTTTTGATGTTTTGTGTTTTGTTCAGATAAAAGCTATGCCAGGACACCCTCTAAAGGGTATCTTACATTAGTAAAATAAATTGTGCTTAACCGAGCTGCCTACACATATTCCGTTCGGGACCAATGAAAACCAGTAAGCCCTTCTGGTTTTTCCCCCTCCTGTACATCCACACCATTTTTATATTTTTTAAACTTTATTATCACTACCTGTTTTTATTTTCAGAATCTGTTAATGGACTCCTTTTTTCTTCAATAGCAGGTGACAAAATTTCATGATTGTTAAAAAGCTTATCAACATAATCCTGGTTTTTCTTGTTTAATAATCATTTTTAGATTCACGTCCTCTTCAATTTCTGGTTATTATTCACCGTTTTGACCGATTTCTAAGTCGTTACACGTTTGTTAATTGTGTATTTTAGATAGTTATTCTGATTGTTAATGAATAGCTATTTTGATACTCAGTTGCACAAAAATAGTAATTAACTTTTGAAAAACAAATTAATTTATTTTGTCTAAAAAATAAGTAACTTGTTCCTTTTCTTCCACACGTCATTGGCAATAAAATATTGCCTTTGTTCTATTTCTTCGGGGTAATTGGCCTTAATCCACTCTCCACAAGCCGTAATCAGATATTTACTGTAGATTTCTGTCCTGATTCATTATACTGATGATTAAATTCGCGCTATGAGTGTAGGCGCTCCTTCGGTATAATAACAAATGATTAGCAGTATTGTTAACAGATTTGAGTAACTATCGTTAACGATTGCACAACAAACGTACAAACTGTTTTTGAATTTCCAAACATTTTTCAAAAATATTTTTAAAATTGGTTAACAAATTAGTTTATCCTACCTGTTTTGTATCTAAAATGGTGTCGAAATTGGTTGGGGAAGGTTATAAATTTTCAGGCTGGGTTCGAATTAATTGTTCAAAATGGGTGGGAATTAGGTTATGGGTATGTGAATTTTCTGACCTAGGAGAGGTAGAAATAATGCAGTAATAGTATGGAGTTTTGCTGCCAATATGGCATTTTTGATGTTTGCTGGGCTAGACTTAATTTGATTAAAATAGCCTGGTTGTCTTTAGAAACCTTCGGTTTTGGTTCAGGATGAACGAGGTTTTGGGATAGTGTCCTCCAAAAGAAAAGGAAGAATGAGGTGTGATATTATAGATTCTCGTTGACTTAAGAATACAAGTTTAGAGTAGAAATGGAATAATTTGCGGTGATATGTCGCACTAGTAGGGGGTTGTGGGCGAGCCATCATGGCTTCTCTGGGCGATGCCCTGGGCTAATATATCAAGCCCATTACAAGGCGGCACAGGAATTAGGTTGTAACTAAAACGAATTTTTGTAACACAATATTTTAAATGATGACATGCCCTTGCCCCCTATACTTAGGTTTTGAGCTGTAATATTAAGGAGGGGTTTGCAAGCTATTGCCATAAAATTGATCGTTATTATTTAGCTTTTTGGCACCTTTGAAGTATAAAATAGAAGGATAAAGGATAGTAAATCCCAGAAACTCACTTCAAAACGGCGATGCAGTCAATCTCAATAAGCGCATTTTTGGGGAGTTTGGCCACCTGAACGGTGGCTCTGGCAGGTTTTGTTCCGGGGAAATAGGTCTGGTAAATCTCATTTACCTTCCCGAAATCATTCAGGTCGGTCATGTAAATTGTAACTTTGGTGACATGCTCCATGTCGGAATAGGCTTCTTCTACCACCGCTTTCAGGTTATCAAGTGCCTGTTTGGTTTGGTCATTTATATTATCTGAAACAAGATTACCGGTAGTAAGTGATAAGCCTATTTGCCCTGAGCAATAGATGGCCGAATTGCTGATAACAGCATGCGAATATGGCCCGATTGCCTTTGGTGCCCTGGGGCTATTCACCCCTATTATTATATTGGTAGTGTGGCAAGATGACGCCAATAGGGTAGTTAATATGAGGAACGTGAATTTATTTAAGGTATTCATACAGGCATTTTTGGATGCGGTAAATGTAATGAAACCGCACTAAAAAACAGATTTTAGGAATTTTTTGGAGGAAAATTCGGAGATTATCAGGCCATTTTTCTCTTTAACCAGGCCCTCAATTGCTCCCATTGCATTACTACGCCTTCGGGTTGGGTAGCAGGGCCTGTGTAGATTGTGCCCCTTTTGGTATAATATTTATTGAATGCGCTCTGGTTAATACCCCATTTCATGAGGAATTGCTTTCGGCCATTGTTCTTTTTAATACGCAGGGTGCTCTTAGATTGGAAATGATATACCCTGCTTTTGGCTACGCCCTTAAAAATCCTGCAACCTGCATACCACATTTTCATAGCGAAATCGTCGTCACTGCTAACCCCTGGGCTCAGTTCTATACTATATCCACCTGTTATTAACCAATATTTGCGATGCACCAAGGTAGGAGGCCATGTAGAACCCGACCAGTCTTCTTTGGGGAAAGTGCTGTATTCTTTGAGTAGTTGGGTTTCCTTGAAAGTCTCAATTGTTGACCCATAATCCTGATGGATGACACAAGGGTTATTATGGTTTGCAGGTTCAATCATGGTGGCTGAGAACATAAAACAGTCAGTTTCCAGCTTATTTATCTCATAAACCAGTTGTGAATCCCATTCCGGACAAACGTACATATCATCATTCATGTACACGATATAGTCCATTTTGGCCAGGCCACCAGCTTCATTTACTGCATTGCAAATACCTACATTAGTTTTAGACCATGTGTGGTCTATGCCCTGTTCGCGGGCCCAGGCTAAAGTGCCGTCTGAACCATCGTTGACATGTAGAATAACCTGGTGCTTATATGCCGAGTTTTTGCGGATACTTTCCACACATAACTTTGCAAAATCCAGATTATTCCATGTAGGTATTATTATTGAAAACATTTTTTGAGTCTGATATTCTTTGTATAAAAGTACTACAACCCCGTGGTTATTTAATTGGGAATTTAATTGCTGTCGCCATTTGGTTGTGCTTGCTTATTTTCTAAGGCAAAATCTGTAGGCAGGGCGGTATTTAACTTTCCAATTCCCTTAATAATGGCAGCCAAAACAGTAGGGTAATCGGGCATTTCCTTGCCTGTGAAGACTATAAACAGGTGCATTTGCCGGTTTTC
>CAIWHI010000205.1 GCA_903912435.1 uncultured Bacteroidota bacterium
AACTACTTTCAATTTTGACAAGGATGGGATTGTAATTGATAAGGACATAAGCCTTGTTTATTACAATGAGGTTATTGACCCGCACATCACCAAGATAGGTCGCTACCTGGATGAGTTCCTTAAAAAAGAAGAAATACAACCATCAGCTATAGATACTGTATTTATTACAGGAGGTTCGGCACAGGTGAAGGCGATAAAAAATGTTATTGAAGAACGCTTTGGACCTCATAAAATAAGGTCAGGAGACTTCTTAAACAGTGTATCGCAGGGTCTAGCATGGAGTTATTATAAATAGAGAACATTACTAACCCAGCATTCCTTCCAGCTCTTCTATTTTTACCATTACAAATACTTTTTTGCCGTCAGGTGCATATTCAGGTTGCCCGCAGGCAAATAACTCGTCTATCAGGGCTTGCTGGCCTTCAGGTTGCTGCACCGCATGTTTGTTCTTGCTGAGGCGGCGGGCCATATGGGCTAGTAATAATTCTGTGCGTTTAGTTACCGCATCGGGCGATTCATTTTTCAGATGGTCTACCACTTCATCCAAAACATATTTTTCCTCGCCGGCTGGTAAACCTGATGGTATGCCCTGCACCACAAATGTATTATGGCCAAATGGGGCTATATCAAAACCTATCCTGGCAAGGTCGGCTAATACTTCATTGAGCAGGATGGCATCCTGGGGGGATAATTCGTAGCTGGTAGGGAAGAGTACTTGCTGTGAAGGTGCATTCTGGCTGTTCCATTCGGCCAAAAGCCTTTCATACCATATGCGCTCCTGCGCTCTGCGAATATGTATGAGCATTAGGCCGCTCTTTACCGTAGTAGCCAGCATAGACCCATGCAACAGCATCATATTGCTGCTGCCCTTATCTTCATAATTGGCTTTCCCTGATAGTAGATTACCCTGTATGGGTACAGGTGAGGATTCTATTACGTAAGAACCTATAGGTGAAGAACCTCCTGATGAATGGGTAGGATTGGCCGCAATTTCATAGAGGTCTTTCCAGCGTTTCAGGCTGTCTTTCCTTTCTATCACATGGGCCTGGTTCTTATCCTGGAAGGTATTAAACAGGTATCCCTTTTGTGTTTCTTCCTTTTGGCGCTCTGTAACCGGCATCTGCACTGCACTAAGCTGTTGAATCTCAGGACTTAATGAAAAATCTATTGATGGGGCTATATTATAACGTGCTAAGGAGTGTTTTACTGCCGAGTTGAGGTAAGAATACATTAGCCTGTCATCTTCAAATTTTACCTCCTGCTTGGTAGGGTGCACATTTACATCCACCCTTTTGGGGTCTATGTCCAAAAACAAAACATAAAAAGGAAAGGCTTCGGGTTCTATTAAATTGTCATAGGCCTTTACCACGGCATGGTTCATATAATTATTCCTGATGAAGCGGCCATTGATAAAGAAAAACTGCATTCCCCTCGTGCGGGTGGCAGCATCGGGCTTGCCTATAAAACCGTAAATATTGAGCAGGTCGGTTTTTTCCTCAACCGGTACCAGGTTTTTGGAATATGAATTACCCAGCAAACCCACAATACGTGCCTTAAGGTTGCCTGGCTCCAGGTGGTATTGTTCCACACCATTGTTCCACAACCTGAAACCAATAGCAGGGTAGGCTAACGCAACACGGGTAAACTCATCTAAAATATGCCTGAATTCGGTAGTAGGGCTTTTGAGGAAGTGGCGCCTTGCAGGTACGTTATAAAACAGGTTCTTCACCATTATATTGGTTCCGGCACCGGTGGCACATGGTTCTTGTAGTTTCACTTCTGTACCTTCAATTATTATTCGACTACCCATTTCGCTATTGGGTTGGCGGGTTCTTAATTCCACCTGGGTTACCGCTGCAATGGAAGCCAAAGCCTCGCCCCTGAAACCCATGGTTCGAATCGTAAACAGGTCTTCAATACTCTTGATTTTGGAAGTGGCATGCCTTTCAAAGCTCATACGGGCATCTGTAGGGCTCATACCCTTGCCATTATCTATTACCTGCACCAGTTCTTTGCCCGAATCTTTGATTACAAGTTGGATTTCGGTTGCACCTGCATCCACAGCATTTTCCATAAGCTCCTTCACCGCCGAGGCAGGGCGCTGAATCACCTCTCCGGCAGCTATCTGGTTGGCTATATGGTCTGATAATAATTGTATTTCGTCCGGCACAGGAATCAATTTAAAGCAAATGTAACACATTGCCGATTTTTTTGGTCAATGTGGGGATATACAGTTGAATGAACACTTTAAAATTCATTCCTAAAATGATTAATTATTGGT
>CAIWHI010000206.1 GCA_903912435.1 uncultured Bacteroidota bacterium
AGCTAGGGCAATACTGCGGTGTATTGGTTGGATGGAGATAATATCACTGCTGCCGCAAAGCAGGTCGTTATGTATATTGGGATTGGTACTAAAAGCATATTTGGCGCACCTTTTCTGTAACATTCCAAACCATATCATGGCAAAGAAATCATTGAGCAGGGGGACTTTCCACTCAATGAGCAGGATGCGCTCAAAATCAAGGTAGAGGTGCATTAGTTCGCCAGGGTTCTTTTCCTTGAAATTGATGCTTTTATACCTGGATATTGTATCATCCAATAACACCATAAACTCACGCCTCTTGCGTGGCAAGGCAAGAAAACGACCATACATCTGCACCACCATTTTAAAAATGCGCCACCATGCCTTGCCTTTCGATAGCCTGTAGGTCTCTGGAATATCAAATTGCTCCTTTACCCCCATCATCTTCTCCATAAACCGGGCATTGATACTGTAACCCGGCAGCATGGCCAGCATATGGTACCAGGTTTTAAGATTGTAGTATACCCTGCCATTTATTAGACCCAGGGTATTGGCAAAGACCCGTTCGTTTTCTTTTATAACATCCTTACTTACCCCCATAAACTGGGAGAATAGCTTGTAAGCCCCTTCGTAAGATTTACTGATAAATGAAAACGTAAGTGGTGTGGTAACCCCAGGGTAACTTTCCATAATATTACTATTGTCCCAAAGAATGTACTCCCCTTGAGCAGTATTGATTTTATTAATTGTAGTAACCGGACGAGCCTGGAGCAAGTAAAGTTCACCATCCTTCCATGCAAACTCTATATCCTGATGGTGCTTATATATGGTATATAATTGGTTAAGCACCTTACCAATTTCAAGTACCTGTTTATCAGTTAGGGTGGAAGTATTTTGCAAAGTTGATTCTACAGGAACTATAACTGTACCACCATTGGTGGCATCCATAACCAGTTTATGGGTCTTATTAGCGATTTGGGATGAAACAGTATTACCCTTAATGAGGTAATTATCAGAATCCAGCTCACCAGATACCAGCCCTTCACCTAGGCCATATACTGCACTTACCAATTGTTCATCAGTATTGCCATTTACCGGGTTCATCCCAAAAGCTACCCCGGCAATATCGGCATCCACCGTAACCTGTATAATAACAGCAATGCCAAATTTGGAGGTGAGTTTATTGTTCTTCCTATACTCTTCTACCCTGGTTGAAAATGCTGATTGCCAAACACTTTTAATCTTTTGTGCAATAGATGCTTTAGGTACAAATAGATGACTTTCAAACTGACCAGCAAAGGAAAACTCCACACCATCTTCGTCTATAGCTGACGACCTTACTGCAAACCATTGTTTACCGGGAAACTCTGCAAGTATCTTATCTACAAACACTTCAGAAATCTCTATCTGGTAGATAAACCCTCTAATAGTTGCATAGTCCTTATTCTGAATATCCTGTGGCACCAATGGAGCTAATTCCTCCTGCGGAATAACCACAAAGGCAGGTACACGAATGCCGTTTTTTATTAGGGTAAATAAATTGCTTGCCTTACCGCCAATGATACAACCTTCGGGGCGTGCATCTGCGGAACGATAGTATTTCATTAGTGGAACCACAATTTAGTAATCATTGGCCCGCCACCCAGGCTTAAATACATGGCTATAGTCCATAAGGCAGACGCATATTCAATCATCTTGGCAAGCTTCTTAGTTTTATTTTTTAAGAACAATAAGGCAGGTAGAGCACAAATTACAAATACCCCGGCTAATACTGAAAACACAACCAAGCCATAACCTGCAAACCAGCTTGCAGCTATACTTAGTGATAGTGTAGCCAGCAATAAAAACAACCAGAAAACTACAGCCTTATTAGCACCTAGAATTTTGGTATAGGACAACACCCCTTCTTTTTCGTTTTCAGGGGTTTTGATTTTACGGCCTACCTCCAGTACTATTCCGTTCATGTAAGATACCGCAAAGAAAAAGAGCAGTCCGGCTGGGGCGCTCAATCCGCCTAACAACCAATCTAGTCCGGAAGCATAAATATCGATAAAGGGAATGATGAACATGTGGGAGGTAACATACCAGAACTGGTGCTTTTTGAGCCACTCGGCTACAAAAAACTCTTTTCCCATCAAGCATAAATAAGCTATGATAAACCCATAGATAATCAGAATTTTAGGAAAGAAATACAGATTCACTATTCCCTGCAATATTGCTATTATTATACCCAGGATTCCTAACTCTTTTAGACTTACCAACCCCCTTGGCACGGGTAGTTCCTTGCGGTAAGCCGCATCATCAGCGGCATCTTTAAACTCATCAAAAATCCTTACCAGCAGAAATAAGGTAATGGTTGTAAATATCCCAACCAGATAGGTTGATAAGGGTACAAATCCCTCAGCCCCCCTGCAAATACGTGAGTAGGCAATTGCTGAAAAGCTAAAAGAGGCCACCAATATACCATGCCCCAACACCGGAAAGCGCTCCTTTTGGTAAAGGTAGAAACGCCTTGCCAATGAGGATTTATTATCCTCATCGTTACTGAATTCGTTAAACTGCGGTGCTAGATTCATTGAGTAATACATTTTTATTTATCGTGCAGAACATCGAAAATATTTATATTTCGCACTTGTAGGGCTAATATATACGCTATCCGAAATTCCCAGGGCGATGCCCTGGGCTGAGGTATTAAGCCCCGTTGGGGCGTTTTGACCTGAAGAATTTCTTTTTCTCATAATCTCTATTAACATCCCCCTACCCCCTTAGCTAACGCACCCAGCCAACGCCCAAAGGGGGAATTGCTAGCCCAAGATCATTGGGCTTTTTGACTATTATTCAGCTTTTTGATAACCTATCTTTATTACAAAAACAGCAATCTACTTTGAAATAAATACTTTCTACAAAATCCGTCTTTCTACTATCTACTTTTGTCTTTCTACTCCTAAAAAACTATTTCTTCCTACCAAACTTTTTATGTGCTGATGAAAAATGACCAGCTGATAGGGCTGCGGCTATGCTAAGTTCTCCG
>CAIWHI010000207.1 GCA_903912435.1 uncultured Bacteroidota bacterium
AAACCTATTTCAGGACGAGATAGAAAAAACGGTGAGGTGGTTTATTGCGATGAGGGGTTTGGTGAAAAATGAGTTATTTGCCTAACATTACATTTGTGGCGCAAATGTTAGGTAAAAGCTGCAATCAAATAAGGTATACCGGAAAAATGTGGGAAGATAAATGGGTTAATACAAAGTGTTATAAAATATACTTGTATTACTCCTTTATTACCTTATAAACCCTCTTTCCATTACTTTCATCAGTCAATTCAAGTATGTAAAATCCAGTTGGAAAATTTTTCAGGGAGATAACTGCGGTTCCAGGCAATAATACTTCCTGTTGCAGGCATGCACCGGTTACATTAAGTAAACGATATTTCGTATTTTGGGTAATCCCCGAAATATTTAGTACCTCAGACACCGGATTAGGGTAAAGCGAAATTTTATTATCTATTGCCGGTGCGATTGAAAGTGAATATATCATAATAACGTTTTCAACGGTATCCGTCATAACAACTGGGTTGTCATCAAAAAATATACCCGCATGATTTGGGATTGATGTGCCATTTGGTAAGCTGCTTTTCGTTTTTATTTTAAACATCAGCATGCCTTGACACTGGTCATGGTGTATACTGTCCGGTAATTTAATATTTGGAAAATCAAATTTGATGATATTATGGCCAGCATATTTTCCAGTACTTATATTCATTGCTGACGAAGCTGCCATAATCGCTAGTGAATGGATATCTAATGCGTCTGATAAAGTATCCATTACATAGATATTGATGGCTGTATCATTGCCATCGTTTTCAAAATTAATAGTGTACTGCAATTGAGTTCCTGGTGCAATTTCTCCTTGAGGTACTACTGATATTTCATTTGGGTCAAATGACCCTTTTACGGTATCAATACCACTCCAATTATTATTGCCAGAATCTACATCACCAATAGTTGGACCAACTAAGCAACTTGACAAAATAGTATCTCCCGGTATCAACCATGTACCTGACCTATTTAGTGTATAGTGAATGCCCATTGGAGGCATATTTGTTGCGGACACGCTGCTTAAATCCCAGGTTACAAGATTGCCTACAACTGAAGATGGGGCAGGGTAAGAGCTCCCAAATACGTATTTTGGATTGACGTTCAATGTAATGTTTGCTGATTCCAAAGTGCAGTAATTGTTTGTAATTAATATATTGCCCGAAACCATATGCCTTCCACTGATGGTTGAAACATATTCTCCTAAATCGAAAGCAGACGAGGTTGTACAATTAAAACCAATATATTTCGTTTTGTTGTTATAATATACCGACTGCAAAGTATCATGAATAATTCCAGATAACGGGCATGTCGGGTAAATGCCTGCGACAGGTGAGATTACTTTAAAGGTATACACATCACCGGGGTTGCCGTAAGCACGATAATAATAACCACCCCAAATTGATAGTGTGTCTATAGGTAATCCATTTGAATCTACTTCCGCTGAAATTGAATGCGTCAGGAGCTTATCAGTGCTATCTTTAATGCAGTTGGAATTGCTGTCATAATATAACTCAAGTGATAAATCATTACATAATCGGTGTTCATAAGTGTAGGAAATTGAATCTATAGCAATCGAGCCTGCCATCAATATATGCTTTATAGTATAATGACCTGGAAAATTGTAACTGTGAACCAAAAAGGCATAACCAGTAGTGCCACTGTCAATAATGGTGCTGGTTATTGAGTTAGTATCACCAAAACAGGTTTTTACTGTTAAGGATGGAGAATATCTACTCTTAATAAATGTAAATGAGGGTCCGCTGCAGGATTTATTTATATACACTCCAAAGCTGTCGGAATAATAGTCAGGGTGCATATTTACTTTTCTTATGCGGTGATTTTGATAGTCTGCTATATATACATCAGAACCACTAACAGCTACTCCGGTCGCATAATTTAGTTCGGATAATGTAGCTATTTTACTATCGCCATTATAACCAAATGTCAAGGTTCCTGCTATCGATGTAATTATTCCTGCGGTATTTATCTTTCGGATATGGTAATCATCATTGTCAGCAACATAAAGGTTCCCTACAGCATCCAGAGCAATCTCCAGTGGATAACTCAGGCCTGCATTCGTTGCCGGGCCTCCATCTCCACTAAACCCGGTACCATTTCCTGCTACTGTAGTAATTATACCTGCAGGATTTATTTTTCTTACACGATTATTCATATAATCGCTTATGTAAATATCCCCAACTCCATCTATTGCAATCCCTTCTGGGCTATAAAATGTAGCGGCAGTAGCAAAACCACCGTCGCCGCTGAATCCAGCTACACCAGTTCCAGCTATCGTAGCTATGATTCCCGAGCTGTTTACCCATCTGATCCGATTATTGACGGCATCCGTAATATATATGCTTCCTAGATTGTCGACAACGACACCTACAGGACCGTTAAGCGATGCTAATGTTGCAGGTCCGCCATCGCCGCCATACCCACTTGTTCCGTTTCCAGCAACAGTAGTTATAATCCCGGCACTGTTTATTTTTCTTATACGGGAATTGTTATTATCAGCAAAATACATATTCCCTAAAGTATCAAAGCATATCCCATATGCAGAACTTATTCTAGCAGAGGTAGCAGGACCACCGTCTCCCATAAATCCATAGTGTCCATTTCCCGCAACGGTAGTGATAATGCCAGAAGTACTTATTTTCCGAATTCGGTAATTGCCAATATCAGCAATGTAAATATTGCCTGCCATATCTACGGCAACTTCTACTGGATTGGATATTTGAGCTAAAACAGCTGCCCCCCCATCGCCGCTAAATGCTGCAATTCCATTACCGGCAATAGTGGTAATAAATCCTGTCTGGGCATTGAGCGAATGTGAAAAATAAAGTGCAATAAGGATAAGTAGTTTTTTCATGATTTCTGTTTTAGTAAATGTATGCAATATTCTATTACAATAGGTCAAAAATTATTATTCAACTTGCGAAATGTTAAATATAGGTAAGAAAAATGCCATTTAATATACATTAAAAATATGTTGAGCTAAAATGGTTTCCCTCTATTCTTTCCCAAAAATACCTGATGTTGCACCTGCTATGGGGTGCTAAAATAGGGTAGGTGCACATAATGTACAAAGCTGGCACTCCTAACGGAGTGCTTTCCGCTTTCCTAACCACCAAACTGATAAATGTGAAAATCATAATGTTTTCAGTGGAAACACAAAAATCTGCTTCAATCAGAGGTTCTAGACAAATAGGGTAGTGCCACCAGCTATTCTGACAAAGATTACTTGACCAGGTAAAGGGAATAATATAATTGCCCCTGGATTGCAGGTGCAATGGTTTGGCTGTTAAACTTGTAAGAGCCTATTTGATTAATGCATACTGCGGGTTTAGCGTCGGAGTAGGTCATTGTTTCGTGAATGGGGCCTAGGAATGTGGTATTGGATATTGTATCACTAATACCAACAGCAGGAATGGATATGATATAATCGAAGGTAGTGGAGATGGCACTGGGTACATGGTGGATAGCCATTGTTGCCGGAGGATATGCTGATCCGGAGTCGGTGCTTATTGAACCGTGCTGGGTGAGGTAGTAAGTAAGGTTGCCAGATTGGACTAACTGGCTAAAGTTAGTTCCAGTTTTATATTGGCTTATGGTTGCACCGTTGAAGTCGGCGACAGAAAATCCTACTCCGGTAATAAAAAAACTACCAGTATCGCAGGTCACATCCTTTGTTTGTCTACAGGCGGCAAATGCTAATAATAAAATTAAAGGAACTACTTTTTTCATTTGGATATATTTAAACAAAAATGCTACAAATATTGTGCCATGAAAAGTTGATGGGGCAAATTTCAATACTTTATTTAACCAGAATTAGAATAATTGGCTACAATGAGTGATTCAAGACAAAATGGGTTTGTGATGGGGTGTATAAATAGACCAACAAATTTCACCAACCATACTTTCATATTGCTTCGGTGGCAGAAAAAGCCAACTCGGAATGACTAACTCGGGGGTATGAATGGCTTTGTGGGGCGTGCAGGTTATTTTAAGGTTTGGTGAAGATGAATACGTTCGGAGAACGGTTTTTATTGGAAGTTCCTGATTTTCCTGCGGGATATCAGGAACATAAGGGGTGATAACAAGTTGTTTCTTTCATTTTCCAAAAAGCACGAAGTGCGCTGCTCCTATAGCGCAGTTTCCTCATGTTATAATATTTTTCAGGTTCGTTGGCCCCGCAA
>CAIWHI010000208.1 GCA_903912435.1 uncultured Bacteroidota bacterium
CGGGGTGCTGTGCCATGGGTAGCTTCAAATACAGCATGACCCGTAAGGAAGTTGATATTAGCACCAGGAGAGATACCAATGCCACCTACAGAGGCTGCAGCAGCATCAGATATATAATCGCCATTAAGATTTAAGGTAGCAACTACTGAATAGTCTTTAGGAGAAAGGAGAATCTGTTGTAGGAAGTTGTCGGCAATAACATCTTTCACAATAAGTCTGCCCTGTGCTTCCATTTTTTTCAACCTTGCATTAGCCACATCTTCGCCCTGGGTTTTGCGGGCTTTTTCCCATTGGCCCCATGTATACACCTGGTCGCCAAATTCGCGCTCGGCAAGTTCATAACCCCATATTTTAAAGGCCCCTTCGGTATACTTCATAATATTACCCTTATGGACAATAGTTACAGAAGAATGGTTGTTTTCGAGCGCGTATTTAATTGCTGCCCTAATCAATCGTTCAGAACCTTCTTTAGAAACTGGTTTGATACCAAAAGCAGAAGTTTCGGGGAAACGGATGTTTTTAACATTCAATTCATCGGTAAGGAAATTCAATAGTTTTTCAGCTTCAGGGCTTCCTGCTGCAAATTCAATACCTGCATATATATCTTCAGTATTTTCTCTGAAGATGACCATATTTACATTTTCAGGGTGTGTAACCGGGGATGGAACGCCTTTGTACCATTTAACTGGTCTTAGGCACACGTATAAGTCTAACTCTTGCCTTAAGGCAACGTTGAGCGACCTGATACCACCTCCTACAGGGGTAGTCAGTGGACCTTTTATTGATACGAGGTATTCACGGGCTAAGTCTAAAGTTTCTGCGGGCAACCATTGACCTGTTTGGTTAAAGGCCTTTTCGCCTGCCAACATTTCCATCCATTCTATCTGGCGTTCGTCGCCATAAACATGTGCTACAGCAGCATCTATTACTTTTTTACTAGCCGACCATACGTCAGGGCCAATACCATCACCTTCAATAAATGGTATTATAGGGAAATTGGGAACCAGCAACAATCCGTCGCCGCCCATTATAATTTTTTCAGGAGTCATTAACCGTTTATTCTAAGGCTGCGAAGTTAAGTCTTTGGTAGGATATTGTACGTGTTTTTCCACCTTAAGTCTTTGGTAATTTTTTAAATGTTAATTGGTTATTCGGTTCATAAGTTAACTGGTGAATAATGAAGATTATGGAGTAAGTCAGATAATGCCTACAAATTTTCATACTTTATTTGGTAAAGACCTGATGATTTTACCAAATAAAAATGGAGCGTCTTTTCAGGCGAAAAGGTATAATAATTCTTAAGCTTAAGATTTATTAGTTACTACCCAGGTATTTGAAGTTTTTAAGTAGCAAGACTACATCGGTAAGTGGCGTATAATGTTGGGCATAAGCGATATTTATATGGATTTTCACCTCATTTGATGGTGAGTAGCCCGGTAAAATATTATAAGGGTGTATGGCGCCCGGACGCATTTTAGGAAGGTTCTTGGTGTTAACATCAGTGCAATAACTTACCCATGTCATTTTGCCAAAAAACACTCTTGTGCAATTGCCAAAGTACTTACCAGGATTCTTAACCAGGAAGAAGGTGAACGGGAAAAACACCATGAGCAAAAGGGATGCCGTGAGGTCTACAAGGCGCTTATTTCTAACCTGTGCAAAGTCTGACAGGTTGAAACGACGGTCAAGGGTATATAAGTCGCCCGAAGTGCTGCTACTATTACTTCCTACAAAACTCTGGCTACCGGGAAGGTGTATTTTGTAATCGTAATTACCCCCGCATAGTTGCATTTGCTTGAAAATGTCGGAATAAGTTAGCCCGTTTACACAAAAAATAACCTCATTGATACCTGTGGTATACAATAGCTGCTTCATTTCGGGCAGGGTAGACAGGGCATTGTGTTTATCCTCCTTAGGGCTTATCCTTCCAGTTAGTTCAGGGGCATAGTGTACCTGGCGCAATATGGCGGCAGTTTGTTTAAAGGCATGCTCGTCGGCCACTATTACGGCTTTATGGGGAAGCCTATCGTAGGGTATAAATTTAAGGATGCCCATTCGGTATAAAATCTCGTGCAGTCCCAATAATAAGGCTGTACCTGCAAAACCCGTGAAGATGATAATGGCCCTGGAATACCTGAACTCAGGGGGGAGCAATCCATAATATGCCAGGATGGCAATGGTACCAAAGAACATGCCCCTGATGACTTTAAGGCCACGGTAAGGCTGGTCATAAGCGCCATTGAGATATAGGGATAGAAGCCAAAGACCCAGGTATGCAGGGAAAGTGGCATAAACCGATGCTGGGGGAATAGGCATTATATTCTTCACTTCCTGAACCCAGAAATTCTTAATACCCCAAAGTGTCAGTAATAGTATAAGTGCATCGAACAGTGGCATGTGCAGGATTTTTAGTCCCCGCTTCAATGTGCCCAGTACGGCCCTTAATATGATACCCACATTAATGAACAGGACAAACATACTTGCCTGTTTTTTGGTATAGTGCTTTTTTACAAAGGTTACCAGTGCCTCGTTGAATATGCGCACATAAGAAAGGGTCATCTTCCGGGTGCTTTCCCCTTTGTAATGTATCAGGTCGGCCTCGGGGAAGTAGATATTTTTGAAACCAGCTTTATGAATGCGATAGGATAGGTCTACATCTTCGCAATACATAAAGTAATCTTCATCGAATGGGCCACCAGCAATATCCATTGCAGTTTTGCGCACCAACATGCAACAGCCTGACAGTACCTCTACCGGTGCGGTTTCCCATTCACCTACATGAACTGCGTAATATTTATTAAAGTAGGTGGATTTACTAAAGATTTTATTGATGCCCGTAGTCTTGAATATGGCTACCGATAGTGATGGGAAGGATTTTTTTGCATCGGGGGCAAACTGACCTTTACCATCTATCAACCTGGGTCCTATAGCCCCGGCATCGGGGTGGGCATCCATATAGGTAAGGACTTTGGTAAAGAAATCCTCGGGCATTACCGTATCGGGGTTGAGGAATAAAATATACTCGCCCTTTGCTATTGCAACCCCCTGATTATTAGCTTTTGAAAAACCTTTATTATCTTTATTGGCTATAAGAACCACGTCTGGGAATTGCTCGGCAACCATGGCACAACTCTGGTCGGATGAGTTATTATCAACAACTATTATTTCGGCACTAATACCGGTGGCGGCCCGCATTACCGAATGCAGGCAAACCTCAAGAAAGTACTTAACATTATAGTTGACAATAATTACTGATAACTTCATTCTGCCGAATCAGATTTGCGATTGCGAAGGTAAGCGGACTTATTTATAAATGAAAACAAGGTGAGGATTAACGTTAGATTTATAGTAGGTCAGTCAAAAACGTTTATCTTAGCACAATTATTATAAAATTTTGCTAAAAAATCGTCTTAGCTGGCGTTTTTTTGTTGTGATTAAGCCTGTGGTGGTAAAATAGACACCAATCAAGGTACAAAATTTAAGGAATGGGTAAAATAATATTAACCTTAGCTACTAGCAATACAGATATACTTGATGATGATTCATTAGATGACCTGTATTGGCAATTGCGGGAGATTATATCTTCACGTCTGGAAAAGGAAATTCTATCGCCATTACAGGTTGGGGTATTGGATTTGATAGGTGATGTAATGATTGAGGAGGATGCTTATGATGGTGCCGGCATTCATTTCGCTTTTGCCGATGATGAGTTTTTATTACAAAACGCAGGCTTACACTGGTACCATATAGCCCTATGGCTGGAGCGTAAGCAAATTATGGCCCTACTGAAAGATAATGGTTTGAAACCCGGTGAGGATGGTATTTATAGTGAGGCAATGAAGGGCTTAAGGCTTGATGCTGAATTCCCGATGATAGAGCTGAACGGTGAGCTGGGCATGATTTGGAAAAACTGGAATGGCCTGGAGGTTTATGTAGGTGAGGATAATAAATATGCTCTCGAAGCCCTAAGCCCGGCCATCAGCCAAAAGGTAGTTGCAAGTTTTGAACAGAAAAAGTGCCTTTGCGACCTCTGCCTTAAGCTGCGCAAGGAGGATAAGGTGCATGCGGGGTAGTGATTTTGTCTTGAACTGTGATTAAGCAGATTTTCTGAGGACTATGGTTTTTTCCATTGTACCTAAATTTTGTTCTGTCCCCGCGTGTCATTGCAAGGCGGCTTTTTTTGCTGCCGGATGACACTGGACTTCCCTTTAGTGCCTCCTGTTTATGCCCCCCATGCGCGTCATTGCGAGGCAGCTTTTTCTGCTGCCGAAGCAACCTCAAAATATGCGGGCAACGGGAATTTGCATACGTATAGAGAATATGTTTTATTGGCAGACCTGGTATTACGTTATCCAATCCTAAGTAATAAAAGGCATCAAGCACATTGCCTATTCCTGTTATTTAGCTCAACAAACAAAATTCAGACGACAAAAAACAGCCCAATACACAATACTATTACCTATATTTGTAGTGCATGCAATATTCCATAAAAGCATTTTAATTATGAAGCAAATACTACTACTTTTATTTGTTTGTTGTGCATTTGGATTAAGAGGACAAGTAATAAGTACTGTAGCAGGTGGCGGCATTGGAGGAGTTATAAATGGTGCTCCAGCTACAATGGCCGTACTCTCAGACCCGACTGGAGGAATATTTGATGGTCATGGAAACTATTATTTTACTGAAGGACTCGGGGGGCATAGGATAAGGAAAATTGATCCCTATGGAATAATTTCCACAGTAGCTGGGACAGGATTATCAGGCTACACCGGTGACAATGGACCAGCAACTCTTGCAACATTAAATGCCCCTATTAGTGTGATTGTTGATAGTTTTAATAACTTATATATTTGTGACGTAGAAAACTTTAGAGTAAGAAAAGTTAATGCTCTAACAGGTGTTATTTCCACAATAGCTGGAAATGGAATAGGCGGATTTGTAACTGACGGAGTAGCGGCTACGGCGACACAGATAAGTAATATAGAAGATTTGTGTATTGACAAGAATGGCAACTTGTATATTGCAGATTACGGGAATCGTAGAGTTCGAAAAGTAAATACACTTGGAGTCATCTCTACTTTTGCTGGAAGTGGATTACCTGGGTATAGTGGAGATGGGAGTCGTGCCGATACTTGTAGACTCGGGGGGATTGCGGGTATTTGTATGGATCAACTTGGAAATATTTATTTAGCTGACAATTCCAATTCTAGGGTGTTTAAAATTAATTCATCCGGAATAATCACAACTGTTGCAGGAACGGGTTCAGGCTATTTATTTAATGGAGATAACATTCCCGCAACTTCAGCAAACATAGATCCTTATAGAATTGCATTCGACAAGTTCGGCAATTTGTTTATTTCTGAATATCACAATTACAGAGTTCGAGTTGTTGACCACGCTGGATTAATACACACTATCGCTGGTGTTGGAAGTAGTGGTTATAGTGGTGACGGAGATGCTGCGACTGCTGCGAAGTTCAACTTTCCAATAGGTGTAGCATTCGATACTTGCGATAATTTGTATATTTCAGATAATGGAAATAATCGTATTCGCAAGGTCACATATCTAGAATGCAACTACCTATCTGTAGATGATAATCAACCTAATATTACAATAACTATTTCTCCCAATCCGACCACCTCAACACTACAAATTAACAACCTTAAAACTACCTCCCAATACCAACTCTACAATATGCTAGGGGCAAGTATAATGCAAGGCACCCTAAAGCCCGGCAATAGTACACTGCCAATGGATGCGCTAGAACCGGATATCTATATGCTGGCACTAATAGATGAGGAGGGTGAGAAAACGGTGCATAAGATTGTGAAACAATAAAAACTTATTAGTTCAGGTCTCGCATGGTTAAGCTCTATCTCTTATAATTACCAAGTAAAGGCACTGGACTAGCAGTAGGAATTCAAAATGCGATTAGCAATAGATTGATTTATGCAGCAAGGTGGTTATGTTTATATAATGTCCTCACCCAATAGGAATACCTTGTATGTTGGGGTAACCTCCAATTTGTGCCAAAGGGTAGAACAACATAGGTCGAAATTTTATCCTGTTGGTTTTACTTCAAAATATAATTGCGTTATGCTTGTTTATTATAATTCTTTTCAGGGTATTGAGGAGGCCATTTTTGAAGAGAAACGACTAAAGGCGGGTAATAGGAAGCAAAAGGAGCGGCTAATAAATAGCATCAATCCTGATTGGATTGACTTGTGGGATTTGGTTTGCGGTAGTGGGCTGATTTATTAGATGGGTAAATAATCTGGTGATATATTTTGTGGCTGCTTCACCCGCGGAAGGGCGGGTTCGCAGTGATTTGAGGAGGAGTGTGTTGTTGGCCTATTATATTTGTGATGTATTTTGAGGCTGCTTCACCCGCGGAAGGGCGGGTTCGCAGTGACGCGCGTGGGAGAGTGTGTTGTTAGCTTATCATATTGGTGACATATTCTGAGGCTGCTTCACCCGCAGAAGGGCGGGTTCACAGTGACGCGCGTGTGTATGTTGTTAACTTATCATATTGGTGACATATTTTGAGGCTACTTCACTAGTGGAAAAGCGGGTTCGCAGTGAACCGAGAGGGGTGTTGGTGGGTATCATATTTGTGACATATTTTGAGGCTGCTTCACCCGCAGAAAAAGCGGGTTCGCAGTGACGCGCGGGGGGAAATGTATGTTGTTTGCTGTATCTTATTTCCATTCCTCCTACTTCAGCAAATAATAAATATTAGTTATCCATTTATTGCTATCTGGTTCCTGGGGTGGGCCGGAGATGTATTCTTCTATTACCACATCTTGTTTCAGGTGTTTGTCGGCGATGTATTTTGAGATGGCGGTATGAATCATTACTGATTTGGAATAGCCGCCTTTTTGTTGCGCCATTATAGATTTTGCCGGGGGGATGATGATGAAGGTGGCTTCTTTTAGCAGGAGGGTGGTGTCTGCTACCGGGTACACTGCGGCCATTTCGGTTTCTTTATTGGCAGTATCCCAGGTATAGAAGATGCCTGTTAATTTGCCATTTATTTTGTCTTTCAGGTCTTTTTCCATCCTGGGGCGTTTTTCATTGAAATACCTGAGGATGCCCGTCATGGGTATGGTTTCTCTGAAACCCTGGAACATGTGGCCGGGATAATCCATTTCCACGATTTCGAATAATGGGGGAGGCGGGTTGTGAGCCTCTACAAAACTTTTGAGGTTGGTGAGTCCGGCCTCGAAATCACCGCCTATCATTTTATCTACATTTACAAATAATTGCAGTGCATTGAGGGGGTAGGGGGTGTGTTTAGTGAGTGTCCAGGTTACTTTTATCACCCCTTTAGCGACTTTATTGATGGTCATGGTTCCATTGGCATCAATACTGGCAGGTTTTGTGAGGCCCAGGTTATAGTTCAGTTCACTATCGTTGCCACTAAGGTTTTTCACTTCGCCCTCGCCTAGTTTGAATTCATCATCGGTCCAACGGTAGCTACTGCCGGGCTGGCCATCGGTACCTGTGAAGCTTACATGCATAGATGTGTCTTTGCGGTGCCATGGGCTCCAGTTAGACCAGTTTTTGAACAGGATTACCTGTTCGGATACCGAGTCTTTGGCGGCGTTGATTAGAATGGTTCTTTTTACTGTTACATCAACTGGTTCTACCAATACCAGAATACCTACAAAGGCCACTAGGACAAGGATAAGTATTAAAATAAATTGCAGGACTTTATTCATACGAACAGATTTAGCCTAAAAATACACTTTTACAGTGAAAAAATTAATAGAGGTTTAATGGACATTACTAAACTTATTCTAGAAAAAGACATCCCCCTACCCCTTTCGCAAACGCACTAG
>CAIWHI010000209.1 GCA_903912435.1 uncultured Bacteroidota bacterium
ACCCTTGGCGCTAATAGCCCAATATGCAGTGGACAAACCCTGATACTCACCTGCACTATTACCGGCTCCAACTTCGACTTCTTATGGACAGGGCCAAATGGCTTTACCAGTAGCCTGCAGAACCCCTCAGTCCCTAATATCACCCTAAGTGATTCTGGTTATTATACTGTAGTCGTTTTGTCTAAAAACTGCCCTAGCACGGCTACCGTAAAGGTTTCCGTCCACCCGCCGGTGGTACTGAACAATGTAACCCCCAGCCATACCATACCCTACGGCGGCAGCGTAGAATTGCATGCCGAAGGTGCGGAACTCTATATATGGCTACCCAGTAATGGCAATATTGCCGACCCCGGACAAGCCACCACCGAGGCCACTCCCGAACAGGAAATCATATATACCGTAATAGGCATGAACCAATGGGGCTGCACCGATACGGCCCAGGTAGACATAGCGGTGGACTACAATGTAAACGAATATGTGCCCAACTCCTTTACCCCAAACAATGATGGCCATAACGATATCTTCCGCCTGGGCAATATAAAATACGATAAATTGGTAGATTTCAGCATCTTTAACCGCTGGGGCGAACTCGTCTACCACAATACCTACGACCCCACCCTGGGTTGGGATGGCACCTACAATGGCGTTCCCCAAGACCTGGGCGTATACAACTACTCCATCATCCTCGGCACCCCAAATGGGAAACTTAAGTATTTGAAGGGGAATGTGACGTTGATAAGGTAATTTTAAGTCAAAATAATAAGATAAACGTTTTTGTTACAAAGTTTCGAGTTTTGCAATCCAGTTATTAAAGCGTGGACATTTTTGTCTGATTTTTGCGAGCCCAATATCATGTGTTAATAATGCACCGTAGAATATTTTATTATTTTCATTTTCAGACTTATAACCCTTTATTATTCTTTCAAGCCTTTTGGATGGACTTGTTTCCCTATCATTATTAATAAGTTCGGGATTTGGATTGCGCTCTATTGTTTCTACCAAATAAGCATAATCATCCAATTCATTGTCCTCAAAACCATTATTAAATACTTCTATATCACTAAATACTAATCCTTCAAACTCGTGTAATTGAATATATGGTATAAATCGCCTTCTCAAGTCAGAGGGAATATCTGATAGCATTGCCGCTTCTATCAAATCCAATCGTTGGCCTTTATCATTCAATCGCTCTGCCTCCTCCCATCCTGGATATTTGTGATGCCCATAAATACCATAGTAGTCAATCAGCATGGTTACAAAAACGGTCTGGTCTTCTAATAAATGTGTTTGGATTTGGTGCTTTAGTGTTGCCCATGGCACTATTCCTCCTTTTGTTTTTTTTATTACCGGGTTTTGGATATAAATATCCAACGGGATAAAATGTGGTTGTAATACATCATTACAAAATGCCTGCTCAGTCTGCCCTTCACCTATTATTATGATCCTTGTCATGTTATTTAGCAAAGGGTTGGGCTGCGTTAATAATATTCCTTTCCCATAACTGGCCAAGTGTATTGGTCTCGTCCTGTAGCCATATAGACATTCTTTTTTCGTCTAACCGGTTGAAAATAGATTGGTTTTCTTTTTCACTTCTATCAATTACCAGTATATCTTCAGGTGAAAAACAACTTACTAAACCCGGTGATTGTGTAGCAGCTATTATTTGTGCCTTGCCCGAGGCTACCTGTATCATTCCTGCCAATTTACCAATTGCAAATGGATGCAGGCCCAGCTCGGGTTCATCAATAATAATTACCGATGGAGGGGCGGGTTGAAGTAGCAAGGTAGTCAGGGCAATAAAACGTAAGGTACCGTCTGAAAACTGGTAAGCAGAAAAACTTGATTCAGGGTCGCCCTTATCCACCCATCTTAATTCAATTTCCTTTTTATTTAACTCATTAGGTTCCAAAATAAATTCGTGAATATATGGGGCAACCGATTGGATAGTTTTCAGTATCCTGCTATAAATTTTAGGGTGCTTAACTTTCAATAAATATAAAA
>CAIWHI010000210.1 GCA_903912435.1 uncultured Bacteroidota bacterium
CACCGTTATTGGTATGACGATTGTATCTGTCTATCCCTGTCAAAGCTGCAATGCTGTTTTCAAGGGAGCTGTCATCGCTCTCTGATTAGAACTTAGTGTTCGGGATACGAGGCTTGTTAGTAGGGCTTGGTTTTATTGAAAAGGCCTTAATTTTAGTGGGGGATAACAGTTTGTTTTTTCCTAACCCTAACTTTTGGAGGAGGCCCGAGCTGAAGCTATTCATGAGTTGGTGCTGCTGGTCGGTAAGTTTTTCAGGTTGCGCAGTGAACAAGCCATAGAGAAGTTTGAAATCCATTTTTGAGAGCTACAATTCGCTATGGTGAGAAAAGCTGGCGAGAGCTGTGTCGAGCTTAGTTTTGGCAACCTTTGAAGGGGAGATCAATCAAAGTCCTATGTCTATGATTAATCCTTCAGATATCGAATCGGTTGAAATTTTAAAAGATGCAGCAGCAACAGCAATATATGGTTCCCGTGCTTCAAACGGAGTTATCCTTGTAACCACCAAATCGGGGAAAAAAGGGAAAGGGAGTCTTGATGTAGAGATCAAATCAGGAATCTCTAACTTTACAAAGAGTGATATCGGGATGACCAATTCATCTGAGTATTTTAAAATCATGGATATTGCCAAAACCAATACCCCCGGCATTGGTGGCACTTACGATCCTCAGTCTGATATTATACAGCCGTTACTTCCGGGATGGAAAACCCCTATTACGAGAGCTCAGGCAATGGCAACCAATACAAACTGGTATGACGAATTGACCAGACAGGGGAGTTTCAGCGAGATGAATTTCTCCTCCTCGAAAGGGTTTGATAAGGGATCGATGTATGTCTCGCTCAATTACAGAGACGACAAGGGTGATATGAAATTCAGCGATTTAAAACGTTATACAGGTCGTATCAACCTGAATTATTCTGCCTCAAAAAATCTTGACCTGGGATTTAGGCTCATGGTCAGTAATACTCAAAATAACCGTGTGAAATCGCAGGAAGGAAAAGGAAATTCGGGTGGATGGCAACAAATGATGCTTTATTCGCTACCCTGGATGCCCGTACATGAAGAAACGGATCCGAGCGGATATTGGAATCCCGCCACAGGAGCCAATGCCCTTGCTGGTATTGATCCTGCCAATGCGCTTAGTACGATGAACTCTTTCAGAACTATCGGCAACGGAACATTTGAACTAAGATTACCTTTTGTAGAAGGATTATCGATAAAGGGTGATGCCGGGTTTGATGTTGTGAACAACAGGGATCTTTCATGGCAATCCAAAGTGATGCGCGAGGAAGGAAATGATATTGGCAAAGAGCGCAAACGGGATGACTATTCGGTAACCTACAATGTTTACGGAAATTACAATAAAACAATTAAAGATCATTCATTTACTGTAGTAGCCGGTCACGAACGGCAACGAAACAGTGCTCACGAAATGAGGGTAGAGGGGAAAAACCTTCTTGGTCAGTACCATGAGGTTGGCACACCGACTACTCCGTTAGTATATTCTTCCAATTGGGGATGGGAAAGTTATTTTATGGCATATTTTGGAAGGGTTAACTATAAATTTAAAGATCGTTATCTTTTTGGCGCCAGTACCAGGTACGATGGTTCCTCAAAATTTTCTTCAAATACAAGATGGGGTTTGTTCTCTTCATTGTCAGCTGGCTGGATAATTTCAGACGAATCCTTCTTTAAATCCAGTGTTATTAATCTGCTCAAAATCAGAGGTAGTTACGGTCAGACAGGAAACCAGAATATACCTGCTAATACCAATATTACCACTTATGCAATTAAAACAGGGACTGGCACTTATCAGACACTGCCAAGTGCTTATATTAACTCTATTGGGAATTCGAATGTGTCGTGGGAAGTGACTAACAATTATGATCTGGGTTTTGATTTCGGTTTATTCAGCAACCGCATCAATGGTTCTGTCACTTATTTTATGAAAGATGTCAATAAACTCCTGCTCGCAGTTCCGCTTCCCGCTTCGGCTGGAATAACAGGGGGTAACAGTTTATTTGACAACATCGGGGATATGCGCAATCAGGGAGCGGAGTTCAATATCTCGGCTTCCGTGATTAACAAAAACAAATTCAAATGGGATGTTACTTTAAACTACACCTATAACACAAACAAGGTTATCAATTTAACCCCTCAGGCCGACAAATCGGGTTCAGGTATTCTCGTAGGCAATGCATTAACACGAAAAGGAATGGCATTAGGAACCTATTATATGGCTGAATCGGCTGGGATTGATCCTCAAAAAGGGATACCAATGATTTATGAAATTGACCAGAAGATTTATAAAGCAAGCGGAAATACAGTTAGGACCGGTAAAATAATCCCGGCAACTACAGTCAATATGCTGGGAAACCGTATGTTATTTGAGGGTAAGACAGGTTTGCCAAAATATTATGGGGGTATTCAAAGTACCTTCACCTACAAGAATTTTGATTTGGGTATCTATGTCAACTTCTCAGGAGGAAATTATATCTACAATGCCCATAGGAAC
>CAIWHI010000211.1 GCA_903912435.1 uncultured Bacteroidota bacterium
CGTCCTGGCCACCCTTGTCTTGCTGGTCTTTGTTTTTATCGTCTTTCTTGTCATCGCTCTTTCCGTCTTTTTTATCGTCCTTCTTGTCGTCCTTTTTATCTTTCTGGTCTTTTTGGTCCTTCTGGTCTTTGTTTTGCTTATCTTTTTGGTCTTTCTTATCCTGCTGTTGCTGTTTTTTTAGCATTTGCTCGGCGTAAGACAGGTTGTATTTAGCATCGGCATCTTGTGGGTTTTTGCGAAGGGTTTGCTTGTAGGCATTGGCGGCTTCTTCCCATTTTTGTTGAGACATGTAGCTATTGCCAATATTGTAATTGGCGGCAGCCTGGCCATTTTTGTCTTTTAATATTTTGCTGGTAGCCTCCATTATTTTGCGGCTGGAGTCGTATTGTTTTTGCTGGTAAAGGCTGTTTCCCAGATTGAACAATCCGGATGTATTGTTAGGGTCTTTGGCGAGAGCTTTTGAATATTCCTGAGTGGCTTCCTTAAAGCGGTTTTGCTCATAAAATTTGTTGCCCTGATTCAGGAGTAGATTGGTTTGGGCATTTGTAGCGCCGCAAGCTACTAATACCAATATGGGGCCTAATAAATGGGACCACCTTATCTTGCTGCAGATTTTATGCAATAGTTCCATTAATACTATTTTTTGTCTTTTTAGTTCCGGGTAATAACCACTCAGCCAGGAGCATGAGGAAACCAATAACCAGGAAATACTGGAAATAACTGGTGTAGTCTACATAGCTTACCATGCCCAGGTCTTTCTGCTCCATGGCCTCAATATCACCTATTATCTTGCTTGCTACCTCATCGGTATTTTGCAACAGGCTATAAGACCCATGGCCTGCCATTGCAATATTTTTCAGCTCTTCTTCATTGAGCTTGCTGATTACCTGATTGCCATCGTCATCTATCTTATACTGTTTGGTAACAGGGTCTAAAAGTGGAGCACCCTGTGGTGAACCTATACCTATAGTATGCACTATAACCCCTGCATCAGCGGCTTCTTTAGTTTTTGCAATAGCGTTTTCGTCATGGTCTTCACCATCTGATATGATGATGAGCGATTTGTATTTGCGCTCATTTTGGGTGAAGGATTTCATGGCCATATCCACAGCTTCGCCTATCACAGTACCCTGGGTGGGTATCATATCCGGCGAAACATTTGAGAGCAGCATTTTCACCGCACTATAATCAATAGTGAGCGGCACCTGAAGATAGGGCCTGCCAGCAAAAACTATGAGTGCCAATCGGTCGTTTTGCAGCTTGTCGGTAAGACGCATGATGAGCTGCTTGGCACGGGTAAGCCTGTCGGGCTGGATATCAGTAGCCAACATACTCTTACTCACATCCAGTGCCACAATCACATCAATACCCTTACGTTGTGTTTTTTCGGCTTTGTCGCCCATGCGCAGGTTGGCCCAGCCAATAATGATGGTGGTAAGGGCTATAGCCATCAGAATAAACTTAAAGGTATTCCTACCCGGTATATTCCCTCTGATTTGCTCGCCTATAAGACGTTCATCCCCCATTTTACGGAGCTTAGTGCGCCTCCAGTAGATAACACTAAGGTATAATACTACCATGAGAGGTAGCAGGCCTAATGCATATAAATGCCCAATGTGCTGAAACTGAAACATAATTTGGAAAACGCAAATTTAAACTTGTGTTAGCTTAATGCAACACTAAAAAAAAGTGATTTTGATAATTTTTAACAATGTCCTATTTTGGTACTCAAGGTAATGAATATAATCAGTGCTTTTAAGGGTAATATTTGGTGTAATGTAGTGCATAGCGTCTAGGGTGAAAATACTGTATTAGAAACGGGTTTTTTCCCGTACAAATTGATGCGGATATTATGCAAGTTTACATATACTTAATAGCCTTGCTTATGCATTCAATATCTCAGTCTTTCAAAATTGCCCTTTCTAACAGGGAAAAAGAAATTCTTGCATTTATTGCAAAAGGGCTTAGCTCGAAAGAAATTGCAGATAAGTTATCCATAAGTAAATTTACTGTAGATAATCATCGCAGAAATATGCTCAAAAAGCGAAAATCACATAATCATGTAGAGTTAGTTGGCTGCATGTAGTTAAGTTTTGCTGATGGCAAGCTATTAATAGCTATGCTCTTTTATTGGTTTTGAATAGGCTCTTTGATTATTTGCTTCACTTAGTGGTTAATTTGGTTGCCCAAGAAATTTATCGTAACCTGAAAGATATTAATTTTCAAGACTATTGCATTGTATTTCAAATTAATTATAAATATAAAATTGATTTATGAGTAAGATTCCAGTTCCTACACACAGATATCTAAAGGGTTATGTATTTGACCCCTCTTTTTCTTCTACCCTCAAATACAGGCTTACCAATGAGGTTGTATACCGTATAAGGTGGGAACATCTTGAACCGGGTCCAATAGGTGAATATATAGAAGTGATAGATTATGACCCTATTAAACAGAGTTATTGTGAGCCGGTAGACCTTAATGATAAATATATTCTGGCAAGACAGGGGCTTGATATATCTGATGATAATCCCCAATACCACCAGCAATTGGTTTATGCTGTTGTAATGAGTGTGATTGGGAAATTTGAAAAAGCACTAGGACGTAAATTGATATTTTCGAGGTATGCTGAAATAACTGAAAATGGCAAGACGAAATACCAATATGAGTTTGTGCGTAGGTTGCGTATTTACCCACATGCCATGTATGAGCAGAATGCCTATTATTCGCCTGAGAAAAAAGCATTGCTATTTGGCTATTTCAGATCAGAGGGCAAATGGACCGCTAATAATATACCCGGTATAGCCATATTTACCTGCCTGTCTCCAGATATTGTTAGCCATGAGTGTACTCATGCCATACTGGATAGTATACATCCCTACCTTAATAAAAATACCAATCCCGATATGTTGGCATTTCATGAGGGATTTGCAGATCTTATAGCCTTATTAAGCCGTTTTGATTTCAGGAATCTGATTCAGGAACAGATTCGTAATTCAAAGGGCGATTTACAATCGCAGGAAAATATGCTTGGTAACCTTGCATACCAGTTTGGACAGGCAATGCCTACCTCACGTAAATCGTTAAGGTCGTATTTATTTAATAGTGAAACTGGTAAGCCTGTAGAGGCTGATCCAGCCATATACCATAGTAGTACTGAACCTCATGAGCGTGGTGCGGTATTAGTAGCAACAATTTTTGACGCATTTTCCAGTCTTTATAATTATAGGGTTGCTGATTTGTTACGTATAGCTACTCAAGGTACCGGAATTATGACCGGTGGTGCTATTAGCCCAGACCTGGTAAACAGATTGAGTGAAGAAGCATGCAAAATTGCTGAAAAATTATTGCTTATATGTATAAGAGCACTTGATTATTGCCCACCAGCCGATCTTACTTTCAGTGATTATTTGAGGGGTTTGATAACTGCTGATGTAGAACACAACCCGGATGACGAAGATGGTTTACGTTTTGCACTTATGGAGGCTTTCAGGAGTTGGGGAATTGTACCAGCAGACCTTAATTCCTATTCTTTGCAATCTTTATTATGGCAAAGTCCCGAGGACTATTATGGTGAAAGCCAATTAATGAATTGTTTAAAAGCAGCTTTTAAACGGATATTTAGCAAGGATAACCCTGAATATTCTGAAATAAGTGCATCAATGGATAAAATTCTGCGTGAAAATGTTGCTGACGGTGGTGATAATACCTTCAATACAAGAGAAAATATTTTTATAGAATCTAATAAACTTGCTGCAAAAGTTCATAAGATATTCAATGACAAATCTGATACAAACAGTAAGGGTATGGAAAGGTTAGTAGGTTTATGTTTTGATCCTATTGTGTATGAAATGAAGCATCCTATTACTAAAGAGCCATATAAACTAAACGCCGAGAAAAGAGATGTATACCAGATTCAAAAATGCAGGCCAATAATTAGAAACAAGGCCAATAATGGGGAAACCAGCCGCCAAATGATTGTAACAATAATTCAAAAAGTATTTGTTGACCTAAAGGGTAGTCCATATATGGGTTACTTTGATGGTGATCAATATATTTTCAGAGGTGGGGCAACGATTATTATTGACCTGTCAACACTGGATATTAAATTCTCAATTGTAAAATCAATTTCAAGTGCCGATAGGTTGCAGCAACAATTATCTTATGCATCTACCAACATGGGTGCAAATGCTAATTCTGCCTTGTTAATGCAAAGTATGGAGCCTTTTAAAATGGTACACTCACATTAATTAATTTATTTAAATTTAATACAATGAGCACAACAGCTTCTGTAATAATGTATAACCAGCAAAACCTGGGCGATTGTTTCCTGATTAAATTCAGTAATGGAGATAAGAAATCGTGGGTGATGATTGATTTCGGCTCCTACCAGGGCAATAATACCATACAGGAAAAGATTATTGCCAATCATATTGTAAGTGAACTAAATGGCGATCCCCTGCATATAGTGCTAACCCATCAGCACAAGGACCACCTGAGTGGATTTATAACTGCTGCTGATGAATTGAGCCAACTCAATGTTTCACAGGTTTGGCTTTCTTTTTTGGATGATGAAGATAGTGAGATTGGTAAGGCCGTAAGGAGCGTATCCACTAAATACTGGCAGAAAAGCGATAAAATTAAAAAGATTGTAGAAAATAATTTTAACGATGGCCCTGTAAAGGATATGCTTGATGCTAAACAAGGTTACGACCTATTTGCTGAGGGCCAATCGGGCGGCCAGGCAATAAGCAATATGCTTGAATGGTTGACAAAAACTGATAAGCAGAAAAAGCCACTATTTCTATCACCGGGTGACGTGTTTGATATGCCCGGCATGGAAGGGGAAGTAAAGGTGTATGTTTTTGGCCCACCCTCTGATTTTAACAAACTTAGGAGTCTTGATCCTAAGGATGGCGAAGACGTGAATGGTCTTAGTGCGCTTAATGAACTGGATAAATCAGGTGATTTCTTACTAAATGCCCTGGAAGGAATAGACACCGGTAATGCAATTAATAATATTGGTGCAGGGTTTCCATTTGCAAAGAAATATACAATACCTGTTGGCAAGACAGTGACAGCAAGTGGATTAAATACAGAGAATACCTATAACCAGCCAGGTAAAGAATGGAGAAAGATAGATGCTGATTGGCTCTCAGATGTGGGGCAACTGTCGCTGCATATGGATAATCTCACCAATAATACCAGTTTGGTTTTGGCTTTTGAATTGGTGAAGACAGGCAAAGTCTTGTTATTTGTAGGTGATGCCCAGATAGGCAACTGGAAAAGTTGGTTTGATGTTAAATTCAAAGATACAGATGTTAAGGCTGAGGATTTATTGAGGCGCACTGTGCTTTATAAAGCCGGGCACCACTCAAGTCATAATGCTACCTACAAACCCGGCCTGGAATTGATGAATGAAAAGGAACTGGTAATTATGGTGCCACTAAATCAGGAGATATCTGATAAGTTTAAATTCCTTATGGGCAAGCCGCCTATGATGGAGGGGTACAATAGAAAAGCACAAGGTAGGATGGTAAGAACTGATACTATCTTTCAGGATGCAACCAAATTGCAAAATTTGAAATTCCCATTTGCAAATAAGATTGATGATATTAAAGGTTTAAGCATTGTGCCACCAATGCCACCTTCTCCACCACAATTGTACCTTAAATATGAAGTGGGTTAGCAGGTTGCAAACTATATTCCTATGTCTTGATTGTAAAATAGACAAATCGATACAATATGAATGGAGTTTACCTAGAGCCTTTTAGGTGCCAATATTAATAAAAAAGAGGTTGTCTGATTTATGATCAGACAACCTCTTTTTTTCGGAGAGCATGAATATAGATGATTCCTAAAACCTATTTCCCTACTAATTTCATCTCATTGAGCAACCAACCTGCACCACCTAGTTTTTCGATGATAAACAGGGTATACCTGATATCAACTGAAATGTTGCGGCAGCGGTTTGGGTCGAAATAGTAGTCGCTCATGGTGCCTTCATAAGCCCTATCGAAATTTGTACCTATAAGTTCTCCTTTACTATTGAGGGTGGGGCTACCAGAGTTGCCACCAGATGTGTGATTCATTGCTACAAAGGCCAAAGGCACATCACCATTTACACCCCAGCGACCGAAATCTTTCTTTTTATACAATTGCTTCAATTTTGTCGGCACCTTGAAATTTTCGGTGGTGGAATCTTCAAGGGCAATTGCATCACTCAATTTAGTCTGGAAACTATATTTGGCTGGGCCATCAGGGTCCAGGCCTTTTATTTTGCCATAGGTTA
>CAIWHI010000212.1 GCA_903912435.1 uncultured Bacteroidota bacterium
AACCATACATCCGAATTGCTGCACAATCTGCTCATTTGGTCAAAACAACAAATGAATGGGATAAGTGTTAACCTAAAATCTGTAGATTTATTAGAAATTATTACTCTAAACATTGATAGCAATCAGGCCAGGGCTAAGAAAAAACACATCAACCTTGTTAATAATTGCAACACGCCCACAATAGTGCATGCAGATAAAGAAATGATGAAAATTGTGATCCGCAATCTTGTGGTCAATGCTATAAAATTCACGAACCCCAATGGCAAGATAAGTATAGATGTTTCTAAACAAGAAGAATTTGCCATTATTGCCATCAGGGATACTGGAGTAGGAATTTCGAATGAAGTAAAAGACCTAATATTCTCCATCAAAACAACCTCTACAGCCGGCACAGAAAACGAAAAGGGCATAGGACTAGGTCTTAGACTATGCAAAGACCTGTTAGACTATCAGGCAGGCAAAATATGGTTCGAAAGTGAACCAGGTAGAGGGTCAGTCTTCTATATTTCATTGCCAATTGCCGCCTAGGTGTTTTATTGATGTTAAAGCCAAAATTCATCACTATAAACAGCACAGCTTTTTACTTCTTCCTCTATCAGCATCTTACCATAAGTAGAGAACAAAACAGGGTCGGCTTCCTTTTCTATCATTGGGAATAAAATCCTTTCTTCAAACCGAATATGACCTTCCAGTAAATCTGAAAAATCTATAAGACTGGTGTTAGTCAATGTAGCAGCCTCACCTATTTCCGCAATTTGCCTACGTAATACCAAATGCTGTGTTTCTGCTTCCTTTCTCTCCATATTCTGAGGCGGCAATAATGAAAATACATATTCTTCTTCAATCTCAAAATGGCGGCTAAGGCTGGTTTGGTAGAAGAATTGCACATATTTCCCTATGCGTGTGAGCTCTATACTCTTCTTAATTCCCATTCTTATTTTCCAAACCAGTATTAGCCCATCATGATGCTCACGCGAAAGAGGAGCCAGTTCCTTACTTCTTTTTATCGGCTTTAGCTTTTCCATACAAATGAACCTAAAAATAGTGTTTTAAGTGCATTGACCCGCAATTAATCTGCTATAAACACTTCTCCTATTTACCTTACTTTTGCGGCCATAACACAATAATGGCTAGATATGCACTTGAGGTAATGTATGATGGAACAAAGTTCCATGGCTCCCAGATACAGGGTACTACGCCTACTGTGCAACTAGCCATAAATACTGCCCTCTCTACCCTGCTGCGTACCAATATTGAAACATTTGGTGCCAGCCGTACCGACGAGGGCGTGCACGCCCTCTGCAACCTCTACCATTTCGATCTTGAAAATGCCCCCAATCCCGAATTTGTATATAAACTAAATGCTGTTCTACCAATGAGTGTGGCAGTAAACAAACTTTATCAGGCAGTAAACCCCGAATTTAATTGCCGGTTCGAAGCCATTCGCCGTAGGTACCGCTATAAGATATACTTCAGGAAAAACCCCTTCCAGCAGGGAAGAGCCCTATACCACCCCTATAAATACAATAGGGACCTACTGAATGAAACTGCCGAAATAATCAAGGAGTACACCCAATTCGAGTCGTTCGCCAAACGGAATTCCCAATCTCACACATTTAATTGCACCATACACCAATCTTATTGGGAAAGCCATGTAGATGAACTGCATTATATTGTAGAAGGCAACCGCTTTCTTCGTGGTATGGTTAGGGGCCTTGTAGGTACCCAATTAAAGCTAGCCAGCAAGCAAGGCACAGCAGCCGATTTCAGAGCCATTGTAGAGGCTCAAAACTGCACCCTTGCCAACTTCAACGTAACAGGTAATGGCCTATACCTTGAAGAAATAGCCTACCCTGATGGGCTGTTGATGGAAATCAAGTAATACTCTCTAATACAATTCAATTTTACCATATCAATGATGAAAACCCGAAGGGTGACATCATTGTAGAACATTTATACCAAATTTGATAGGCCCCTGAAAGTTATACCGTTAAAAAGCAAGCCTTTTTCAAACATTTTTGTATGTTTGTTTTCTACAGGTAGTAAGCCCGTACATACTTCATTATGAAGTT
>CAIWHI010000213.1 GCA_903912435.1 uncultured Bacteroidota bacterium
AATAAACTTATTAGTAGGAGCGGTATTAATAACCATCTGCTCCATTATTTCACCCAAATCTGTAAAGGCTCAACCAAAAACCAATGCAGCCCAATCAGCCACCCTTATTTCAGACATCTTAAAATATGTGAATGAGCATAGGGCAAGCATGAAATTAGCCCCACTGCAAATGAATGACTATATAAGCAAAGAATGCGAAACTCATAGTAAAAATATAGCTAGTGGCAAGGTACCATTTGGGCATAACGGATTTGATGATAGGTGCCAACGCATTAAAACCAAGCTCAACAATATTAATTACTGGGCTGAAAACGTGGCCATGAGCAGCAAATCGGCCAAAGAGATAGTGGATATGTGGCTAAAAAGCCCCGAACACCGAAAAAACATAGAAGGCAATTACAATTTAACCGGATTGGGCATAGCCAAAGACAAAACCGGAGGCACCTACATCACCCAGATTTTCGTACTGAAAAAGCAAGATGCCGGAAATGCTACTAATATGATTCCCGATATTCTGAAATATGTAAATGAGCATAGGGTCGGAATGAACTTACCAACCCTGCAAATGAACGACTACATCAGTAAAGAATGCGAAACCCACAGCAAAAACATGGCCAGCGGCAATGTACCCTTTAGCCATAACGGATTTGAAGACCGGGCAAAACGCATAAAAGCCAAACTTAAAAACGTCACCTCCTGGTCCGAAAACGTAGCCTTCGGCAACAAAACCGCCCGCCAGGTAGTAGATATGTGGCTCAATAGCCCCGGCCACCGCAAAAACATAGAAGGCAACTACAACCTCTCAGGCATCGGGGTTGCAACTGATAAGACCGGCAATATATTTTTTACGCAGATTTTTATATTGCAGAAGTAGGGGCCATTTCAAACACCAGATCAATCTCACTTTGATAGGTTGGGGAAAATGGCTAGAGTATTACAAACATTATTCTTATTTGCCTGTATTTACTTACCTTTAATTAAAAAAAGCCATGAAAAGTGTCACACTTTATCTTATTCTATTTATACTAGGTATTTATGTAGCTCCTGCCCAGCAATTTAAATGGGTAAAGGGGGGTGGGTCATGGGAGGATGCCGGACCCGGTACCATATCTGGTGGAATGTACGTTGAGGCCACCTATTATATGTGTACTGATGTAAATGGTAATGTATATGCACTAAGCGTGGTGGGTTATCCGGGCATAAGGGTGGATACCTTTTATCATAATGCCTACGGACAATCTAATAACTTAATGGTTACGAGTTACAATTGTTCTGGACAATTGCGGTGGACCAAGCTAATTGGATCCAATTATGATGATTGTATTGGCTATGGATTAGCTTCCGATAGCCTGGGTCATATTTATGTATCTGGATCTATGCCAAATGGTGTTCTGTTCGTAGGTTTTGATACAAATCTCGTAATACATAATAATCAAAATGTAGCCTTGATACAATTAGATACTAATGGTCATTTCAACTGGTTAAGGTATGTTGGTGATA
>CAIWHI010000214.1 GCA_903912435.1 uncultured Bacteroidota bacterium
ATACTCCATTATGCGAAAGTGCAATAGTTGGAGCCGCCCTTGGTTTATCAATTAAAGGATACAAGGCCATGATGGAAATGCAATTTGCCGATTTCGTTACGGTAGGCTTCAATCAGATAATTAATAACCTCGCCAAAATCCATTACCGTTGGGGCCAAAATGCCGATGTGGTTATCCGCATGCCTACAGGTGGTGGTGTGGGTGCAGGGCCTTTCCATTCCCAAAGTAATGAAGCATGGTTTGTACATACTCCAGGACTAAAGGTGGTATACCCATCTACCCCTGAAGATGCCAAAGGATTAATGATAGCGGCATTTGAAGACCCCAACCCTGTATTGTTTTTTGAACACAAAGCCCTTTACCGTAGCATAAGTGGGAATGTACCTGATGGATATTATACGGTAGAAATAGGTAAAGCCAGAATCGAAGCAATGGGCACCGATATCAGCATCATTACCTATGGTATGGGTGTCCATTGGGCCATTGATTATGCAAAAAATCACCCGGGAATATCTATTGATATCCTCGACCTCCGCACCCTCCTACCCCTCGACTATGAGGCGATCCGGGAAGCCGTTTACCGCACTGGCAAGGTGTTAATATTACACGAAGACACCCTTATCGGTGGTATAGGTGGCGAATTGGCGGCATGGATAGCCGAAAACTGTTTCGAACACCTCGATGCACCAGTTATGCGCTGCGCCAGCCTCGATACCCCTATTCCATTTGCAATAGAACTGGAACAAAATTTCATGGCCAATAAAAGATTAGACGCCTGCATCCAAAAGCTAATCAATTATTAATTAGGAACGTTAATTATAGAACCAAAAAATATAAAAACATCAATCAGGATAATTTTCAGGTTTGACAATTACCTTTAACTTTCTACTTTCGTAAAAGAAATATTAATTGTATGATTTCACGGCTTATATCTATTGTATTGCTTGTATCGGCTACTGTATTTTTCACTGCATGCAACAACATGCCTGCAAAAAAACATGGGCCTATAACGCTAGGTGACTCATCTACAATCATTACTGAAAAAGATCCGCAAAAATTGCTGGACCTCGTTACCGAATTACAACCCGAGATACCGGAAAAAAACGAAGTAAAAGATACTCCGGCCAGCCAGAAAAAACCTGTGGTTGATACCACTAAAAAAGGCAAAACTGCAACAGCAGTTACAACAACTGCACCTGTTGTATCTGGTCCTGGCCTTAGTGCCGAATTCACAGAAGTAACCGTTTTCATCCAAAATCTGAATGCTAAAATTGCTGGTAATGCCAACCTACAAAAAGCTAATGGTGCCGTTTACACCTTAAGCAGTGGCAATATAAATGGTAGTATAATAAAAGTAAGTGGCAATGTCACCAAAGTATCCCAACGCTACCAATCAGTTATCGTATACAAAAACGGCCAAACCAGCCTCCCACTTGAATCACTTTCCACCACCACCGCCTGGGCACCACTAAATGGCGGCAACAACCTGTACCGCATCACTGGCCTGGATGCTGCTTCAATGGATTATTCCGAAGCCAACAATAATGCCCTGCGAAATGCTCTATCAAAAGCAGCCCAGAAAAAACACATCAGTAAGAAAAAAATCCAGGAATTATTAAATACCATCAAACACGTCAAGGCATCTAACCAAAAACCATTCACTGTGGTGCTTCGCTCAGTAATGTGGAAAATAGATGGCAAAGATGCACAAGGCAAAATATATTCAAAACAAATAAGGGTAGATATACCCTTGTAATAATTCAGAAACAATTTCCTTAAACAATGTCTTTTAAATATTCTTCAACCAAAAATAAATCTTCAAAAAAATAGACTCATGTGGTTGACTCCAAAGAAATACCAAATTTGCAGCACGAAAGTTCTTTGAATTGGATATGCAAAATCACTCAAAAGTGTCAAAAAATACTGTCAGAAAAGGTCGGATACGACACCCTCTCCTTCGGAGTAACAAATTTATAGCACAAAAGTTCTTTGAAAATGACGTAGCCAATACCTGCATATCTCAAAAATTACTGTCAGATATGGTCGGATACGACACCCTCTCCTTCGGAGTAACAAATTTGTTGCACCAAAGTTCTTTGAAAATGACATGGCCAACCCCTACATATCTCAAAATTACTGTCATAAACGGCAGGATACGGCACCCTCTCCCTTGGAGAGGGCTGGGGTGAG
>CAIWHI010000215.1 GCA_903912435.1 uncultured Bacteroidota bacterium
TCATAAAAAACAATTAAAATGGACAATAACAAAATAGCATTAACCTCTTATTACAAAAAGTCATTAACTGTAAATACAGAAACAACACCTTCGGCAGTACTATCAGAAGTGCTGGCTGATGATTTCATTTCTTATGGCTCGGTAGATAGCAAAGGAAAGCCAGCTTTAACAGGCCAGGTTGAATTCTTTTGGAAACTAATTCCAGACCTTAAATGGGAGCCACAAGATATTGCCAACGATGGGGAAAAATATGTGGTGCGTAGTTTAGTTAGTGGTACGCCAAATGGTGATTTTATGGGGATACCAACAGATGGTACCAAATCATTTAAAACTATGTCTATTGATTTTCACACCATCATTGATGGAAAACTTACTTCTGTATATCATTTGGAAGACTGGGGTACAGCAATGAAACAACTAAAATCATAAAATTATGAGCCAATCATTACCACCAAAACCTGGTGACAAAAAAATAAAAATCATTGCCTATATATTAGGCGCATTACATTTATTATTTGGTGGCACCAAATTAATGGGGCAGGCAAGCCTGTCTAAGGAGTTTACTGAAATCTGGCATTTCCCATTGTGGTTTATGTATTTTATAGGTGTAGCGCAGCTATTAGGGGGCATTGCCCTATTTACACGCCAACTGCGTATGCCTGCTTCATTAGCCATGGCATTGATAATGATTGGGGCAATTGTCACCACAATCATATCCGGCCAATTTATTAATGTCATTATCTGTGTAGTTGTCCTTGCATTATGCCTAATAACTTTTATTTCCCGCTTAAAAGATTTGGCTATAGAATTGGCTATAGAACAGGGATATACCAAACAATGAGTCCTGAATACCTAGAAATTGCTAAAGAAATGTAGCCCAACAGAAATGTTGGGCCTTTTTATATGTATAACTTTTATATTATAATAAATTTTAATAATATAACATACCTAAATACCAGAATTCATTTCAAAAACCCCCACAAAAACCAACCAAATTTCATCCATAGTTTATTAATTTCACTTCATGCAGCACACCTACAAGATTATGCTACAAAAAGAACCGGAAGGTGGATATACCGTGGTAGTACCTGCACTGCCTGGTTGTATTACTTATGGAGAAAATGAAGATGAAGCCATTACTAATTCAGAGGACGCAATTGATATTTATATTGAGGAACTTCAAAGCCGCGGTGAGCCTATTCCAGTTGAAGAAAAGAAACAGAAAAAGATAGAAGATTTCATTGATGTACTAATAGCTGAATCTCGTAAAGATGAACCAAAACGTTGCTGGGATGATGTAAAAAGGTCATTACATGAAATGAATAAGTTCAATAATTAGCCTAAATATTTTTTCCGCAAAACCTATAATTTTAAATCTGACTATTATCACCAACATTCTCACGCATAATGGCTAACTTTAATTATTAAGATTGACCAGAGTGGAAAAAGGCGGTAAAAAGATTGTAGCAAAGGTAGTAGGTGCCGGTAAAGAATATAAGGCTGGCGATACAGTAATAACCGCATTGCAGGCTAGCACGGCAGATTTACTCTCGGGCGAACTCACACTAATTATAGGCCCATCTGGCTCAGGGAAAACCACTTTATTATCTCTCTTGGGTTGCGTTATTTACCCCAGTTTTGGCGAGGTTTGGATAGATGGTATTAAAGTAAATGAGCTCAGCGAAAATAACCTTGCATTAATAAGACTCAAAAAAATAGGCTTTGTCTTCCAGAAGTTTAATCTAATTGCCCCCCTCACAGCCCTCGAAAATGTGATGATGCCACTTATTTTGCAAGGCATAAGCGATAAGGAAGCTAGAACTAAGGCTGCGGCTGCTCTGGAAAAAGTAGGCATGGGCGACCGAATGAAAAACCTGAGCAATGACCTGAGCGGTGGGCAGCAACAAAGGGTAGCCATAGCCCGTGCCCTCGTTACCGACCCCGAAATGATGCTTTGCGATGAGCCTACTGCATCCCTTGATATAAAAAGTGTGGGCATTGTAATGAACGAACTAAAGCTACTGGCTACCCAGGGCAAGGCTGTAGCCGTAGTAACCCACGATACCCGCCTCACCCCTTTTGCCGACCGCATCATCTATGTAATAGATGGCCGCATCTCTGATAAACCTATAGAAGACGAAATCCCCCAAAACAAAACTCAATTATGAAACCATACATCTGCTTAATTGCGCTATTGTCAATATTAAGTGCCTGTGGCAATAAAGAGGCAAAAGACAAAGTTGCCACAGACAAACTAAAGGATGCCGCCCAGGTAAATGTGGTGGTAGGCATAGGGAAAATAGAACCCGAAGAGGATATTATACAATTGTCGTCGCCGGTGAATGGTATTGTGCAGGAAATAAGGAAAAAGGAAAATGATACCGTAAAAGAAGGAACGCCTATAGTGATACTTGACCACCAACTGGAAGATGGAAAATTAAGGCAACTAGCCGCCGAGGTGAGTACACAGGTCAACCAGATAAAGGTGGATGAGGCAAGTGTGGGTGAATATGCAGCTAAATACAATAATGCTGTAGCCGAAGTATCCCGGATGCAAAGATTACTAGACAAGGGGGCTGAGACCCAACAAGCTGTGGATGATGCCAATACCAATTTAAAAAACTACCAATCGAACCTAAAAAGATTGCAGGCAGGTGTAGAAGTATCTAAAAGCAAACTGGAACAAACTAAAGCCGCACTACACGTAGCAGAAATAGAGCGGGACCAGAAAACCATAAAATCACCTGTAAGCGGGAAAATACTGGAAATGAGTACCTTAATAGGTAGTTCGATAGATACCAGGCAGTCATTTGCTCAAATAAGCCCGCTGGGCAAAACCATTGCCGTTTGCGAAATTGACGAACTCTATGCGGATAAAGTAGTGGTGGGGCAAAAAGCATGGATACGCAATGTAGGCTCGTTGGATACACTTTCAACGGGTACTGTTTATGTGGCCTTCTCCTTCCTCAAGAAGAAATCATTGTTTACCGACCAGTCGGGCGAAAAGGAAGACCGCAGGGTTAGGACCATAAAAATACTACTCGACAAGCCGGATAAATTGTTGCTGAATGCAAGGGTAGAATGTGTGGTAGATATTTCAGGTAATCTTAAAAAATAAAACGATGCTAAAGATTGCGTGGAAGTTTATCAGGTTCGACAAGGCTAAGAGCATTGGGGTGATAGTGGGTATATTGATTAGCACCTTCCTCATAGGGCAACAATTGGGGGTATTTTTCTTTCTATCCGGACTTATGGGTGCCTTGGCTACCGATGTAAAAGCCGATATATGGGTGGTGGATAGCAAGACCAACGACGTGAACCAGCTAGGGCGGTTGGATATAAGAAACCTGCGGGCGGTGCAGGGCATAAACGGAGTAAAAGAAGCCTTCCCCTTACTCATATCCGGGGCATCGTGCAATTATAAAAATGGCACCAGTGGGGCAATTACCTTAATAGGTGTAGACGCCAACCAGGTATATGCAGTAATAAAACCAGCGAAAATAAACGCCGGCAAAACTACCGACCTGCAACAAGATGGGGCAGTTAGTGGCGAGTTTTTCGAGAAGAAAAACCTGGGTGGCGAAATAGATCTGGGTACCGACTTCGAGATTAATGGCAAACGGGCCTTTTTTGCCCTTCAAACCAAGGGGTTCAGGGGATTTGGCAGCAGCTTTTGTGTTACTACAATTGAAAGAGCCCGGTTTTATTCTAACCAGTCGGCAAATACAATAAGTGCTGTGTTGGTAAACCTACAGCCGGGTGTAAATGTAAATGAAGTAGTGGCTGATATAAATAAGCATGTAACCGGGGTGAGGGCATGGCCTGCACCAGAGCTTGCAGCATCGTCGGTAAAGAAAATCCTCTCCAGCAGCGGCATTGCCTTGAGTACGGGTACGCTAATTATTTTCGCCCTTATAGCCGGATTCTTTATTATTGGGTTAACCATGTATTCATCGGCACTAGACAGGCTTAAGGATTATGGCACCTTAAAAGCCATTGGTGCAGGTAATGGCTATATTAGCCGTCTTATACTTACCCAGGCACTCCTGTTTTCTGTAGTGGGTTTCCTCATTGGGCTACTATTATTAGAAGGTTTCAGGCGTGGGGTGGCCAATTCGGGTCTTATCTTTTCTTTTTCTCCGCTTATGCTGTTGGGCATGTTCACCACCATTGGTTTAATCTCCCTAAGTGGTGCATCATTTGCGCTAAGCAGAATAAGAAGTGTAGAACCTGCCGCTGTTTTCAGATGACCTTAAAAAATGCTATTATGTACAACCATCCTTCTAATAAAAACAGGTTTTATAGATATATGTCCCACTACCTTACAGTCGTGGTGGTATTAACTATAACTGTGTCTGCACAGGCACAAAACACCTTGACTTTATCGCAGGCAATAAACCAGGCCTTCCTGAATAGGAAGAATATACAGGCCGGAAAAGCCGACCAGATAATCAGAAAGCTACAAACAGATGCCCTATACCGCAAATATTGGCCACAGGTGAATGTAGAATATACTTATCTGTACAATCCTATTTTGCAAACCTCTATATTACCTATTGGTGTATTTAACCCCTCCTACCCTGCCGATGCCACAAAGAGCATCCAGTTCGGCACAAAATGGACGCAGGCAGCCGGACTAACACTTTACCAGCCATTACTTGACCTATCCATCACACGGCAGGTGAACGAGGCTAAATTGCAGGAGCGGATTGCCGCAGCATCACAGTCACAAACCGAATATGAATTGGCTTATACCGTGGCCCAGGTGTATATTGATATCCTTTTGCAGGAAACAAAAATCAAATCGGCTATTGCGGATACCGGCAGAACATGGATAAGCTACCAATTGCTACAGAATAAATTTGACCAAAAACGCCTTCTAAAATCAGAACTCAATAAGGGTAAGATTAACCATAATAACACCATCCAGCTTTATAGAAATGCAGTATCACAATTGATAGAAGACAGAGTTTACCTATTGTTTTTAATTGGCCAAACAGATATTGAGCGTTCTGACATGATACTTGATACCAGCATTTTCAAAAATGAACAACTGAAAATAGAGACAAATAAGACAGGAATTGCCAATATCCCTGAATTACAACAAATGCAGCTAAAAGGAGATTTGGCAGGGGTGCAAACCAAAACAGAAAAAGCAAAGTACCTGCCTACAATAAGTGTGAAAGGTTTTCTGGGTGCCAACCAATACACCAATACTTTCGACCCAATGGCTGCCAATTCGTGGTTTGGTCTAAGTTATGTAGGTATTGATGTGAAATACCCCCTACTTTTTGGCGAGGATAAACACAGGAAAATACAACAACTTCAATTGGAGTCCAATCAATATAACCAACAAAAGGAGGATAAGGCTGCCCAATATTACAAGGATGCAATGACTGCAAAATTAAGGATGGAGCGCATTCAGGGTGAATTAAAAACCCAGGAAGAAAACAAGGCA
>CAIWHI010000216.1 GCA_903912435.1 uncultured Bacteroidota bacterium
AACCAAACAAATCGGTTCAATACAAAACAAATACTCTTATGAAAACAAGAAAACACATTCACACAAACTTTGTAAAGTTTATCCTTGAAAAATATTCTAATCCAAAATTGTGGTATGACGATGAACCTCAAACCCAAAAAGAAGATGAGGAAGAATATGATAATGAAAATGATTATGAAATCATTGAAGAACCAATTGAAGAAGATGATGAAATTGATAAACTCGTAACCGAGTATAAAAAAATTAAGAAACAATATGAAAATCGTAGAGTACTGCAAAAGCCGATTAAACTGACCACATCAAGCCGAGGCAAGTTGACCACCTATATTGCTGGCGAAGATTTTCAGTTCAGTTATGTTAGTGGTTAATAATTTCAATGTTCTCTTCTTTTGTATTCTTTATCAAATTTAATTAATAAGTTCATTATCAGGCTGTCGTTTTTTTCTTAGTGATTCTCCTTTGAGTTCCAAGCGATGAGCATTATGTATAATTCTGTCGAGTATAGCATCAGCGATTGTTTGTTCTCCAATAATATCATACCATTTACTTACTGGCACTTGGGAGGTGATGATTAAAGCTCCTTTACCATGCCTGTCTTCCATAAGTTCCATTAGTACCACCCTGCTTTGTGCATCGAGGGGTTGTAAGCCAAAGTCATCAAGTATTAATAGATGCTGCCGATCTATTTTGGTAACTTCTTTGAGATAAGAACCATCGGCTTTGCTCATTTTGAGTTTAGAAAAAAGTTTGGGTACATTATGGTACACTACTTTGTATCCCATGCTGCAGGCATGGTAACCGAGTGCAGAGGCAATATAGCTTTTACCAATACCTGTGCTGCCGGTGATCAGTATGCATTCTGCTTTATCGATAAAACTACAATCAGCAAAACGCATCATCTGGTTCTTATCAATGTTACGCTCTTCGTGATAATACAGATCTTCCAATGCGGCTTTATATCTAAAGCGGGCGTTCTTTATTTTATATTCAATATTGCGATTCTGTCTTTCATCCCACTCTGCATCTATGAGATGAGTAATAATTTCATCGGGTGTATAGGACTCGCCGGTCTCTGTTTCCAGATTGGTTTTAAAAGCCCTGTACATACCCAGTAACTTCATTTTGCGCATTTTGTCCAGTGTTAGTTCATTCATGTTATTTGTTTTGTTAGTGATAGATTATTGATAATAATTTTCGCCACGGATATTGTCATGGAAGGGCATTTTTAACTGGTCAGTTTCTTCCGGTGTGTCTCCCAGATCTAACTCCCTCTCCAGTATATTCTGTATGGTTTTGTAATTGTAGGCTCCATATCCTAAAGCCCGTTGACAAGCTTTTATCAATCGGTCATTGCCAACCTTTTTTGCAAAGCTTAATATGCCTACGCAAGATTTGTATGCTTGTTCCGGGTGTTGTTTACGGTCAAGTATTTTTAAAATATACAGCTTCACATCTTCATGGATACCCTCTGACCATGATATAAATCTTTCGGGTGTCCACTCACTTACAAAACGATGAGTAGAGGCTAAGTGTTCTTTCTCTGTTGTATACTGATAAGGGCTTTTGGTTCGGTTATGCAGAGCGATACGTTCGTAATTATAATAAATCTCCACGCTATGCCGGGAGAATAAAATCTTTACCTTCTTACCGATAAATTTATAAGGAACACTATAGTAATGTTTATCAGTACCAAGTCCTACATGTCCGTTTTTAGCTACAGTAGCATACTGATACTTTTTCATCTCGTAGCGTAGTGGCGGTAATGGCATCAGTATATTTTTTTCAACTTCATCAAACTGCTGCCTGCGGCTATAGTTCCTGCCTCTTAAGTGAGCATTGTTATGCAGTTCCAACTCAACTCTTATCGCTGCATTCAGCTCTTCTAAAGAGTGGTATGTTCCCTTTTTTATTTTCACATAAATACGTGAGTAGATAATTCTTACTGCATTTTCAACGAGTGCTTTATCTCTGGGCCTGTAAGCTCTCGCAGGAAGAATAGTTGTTGAGTAGTGTTCTGCAAAATCAGCAAAGGTTTCATTAAGAGTAGGTTCATACTTACTGCTTTTGGTGACGGCTGATTTTAGATTATCAGGTACAATAGCTGCAGGCACACCGCCACAGTAATGCAAGGTGTTTTCACAAGCAGCAATAAAATCTTCCTTCTGCTGTGTCATCACAGCTTCTACATAGGTTAACTGGCTTGCTCCAAGAATGGCAACAAAAACTTCTACTTGTTTTATCTCTCCTGTTTGCTGATCGATAATACTAAGCTTATCACCTGCAAAATCAACATAGAGCTTGTCACCTGCTTTATGCTCCATATGCATCGTAGGGTTTACCTGTGCCTTCCACTGAGTAAAGTAATGGTTGAACTGGCTTCTGCCTAAACCATCAGGATCTGTGCGTTTATATTCTTCCCATAACAATTGACGGGTAACACCTTTTTTCTTCAGTTCTTTATCCATGGCAGGGAAGAGATTAAATAACAGTTGCAGCCGCTCATTTAAAGGCTTCTCTTCACCCTTTACAAACAGATCCTCTAATTCTTTATCGCTTAGTTCATTAATCTCATCAAAGGTCAATCTGATGGCTGTAAATTCTTTGATGTACTTCTTAAGTGTATTACGGGATATACCTGCTTGCGCAGCTATTTTGAGTTTGCTGTATCCCTGGCAGTGTAAACGAAGAATTTGTCTAATCTTAATCATGCTGATCGGATTGTTTGCCATTAATGTTGAGTTTTAATCTCAAC
>CAIWHI010000217.1 GCA_903912435.1 uncultured Bacteroidota bacterium
AACAGATGAAGAGCATCAGCAAATAAATATTAATAGAGATGATTTTCATGGCGAGTGGAACTATACAATAAATAGCACTTAAAATTATTTGTATGACTTATTTTTGCACAGTTCCTAAGTAAGGATATTATACTGGTTGGGCTGGAGTTTTCCGCGACAGAAAGAGCTTGCGGGCTACTCAATACATACAATGGTGGGGTATTAGGGCAGCCGATCTTACGAATACGGTAATTTAATGCGTCCGGAACCAACAGATTACCTGAGTTATCAAATGATAACTTTACTGGATAATCCAATGAAGCAGATGTAGCCGCACCGCCGTCACCGCTATAACCGGCGGTTCCTGTGGCGCTTCCGGCATAGTCCGAAATGACGCCCAGCGTATTTACTACACGGATATTATTCGCATAAATGTCGCTGATATAGATATTGCCCTCAGGGTCGGTTACTATACCTTGCACAGACATAAATTGTGCTGCGGTTGCAGGTCCGCCATTTCCCGATGTGCCGGAAACACCAGTACCGGCAAATGTTGAAATCACACCACTTGGGGTTACTTTCCTGACAGAGGTAAAATCTGAGATGTACAAATTCCCATTGCTATCAAGGGCAACTGCGTAACCTACAATTTCTGCAGCTGTGGCAGGGCCGCCATCGCCTGTACTGCCTTGTGTACCATTTCCTGCAAATGTACTAATAATGCCCGATGGGCTAACTTTACGAATACGATAATTTAGCCCGTCAGCAATATATGCTGTACCATCGGGACTGAAAGTAATATCAAAAGGATCGTGAAGTTCGGCAGAATGTGCATAACCACCATCACCACTAAAACCACTGGTACCGCTACCTGCAAACAAAGTGAGTAGCCCGCTTGTATCTACTTTATAAACCTGTTCATAGTAATTATCTAATATGTAAAATGTCCCATTATAATCAAAAGCTATGCCTGAAATATATCCAAATGAGGATGCTGTAGCCGGTCCGTTTATAGTCGGCATTCCATAAATACCATTACCTGCATAAGTGCTAATAATTCCGTTTGGGGCGATTTTCCTAACTACAGAATTCAAAGCATCTGCAATATAAATGTTTCCATACTTATCCATAATTGCCCGTTCTGTAGTATTAATTTCTGCTGCAGTCGCAGGTCCGCCATCACCTGCATAGCCTGCTGTCCCATTCCCTGCTATTGTAGTGATATTGGGGGTACATGGTGCCATTATTGTTACATTCATGGTCAGTATTGTAGTGTCAATACCATCGGTTACCTGTATTAAAAAAATGTCGTTCCCGTAAAAGCCCGGTGTTGGTTGGTAGGTGAAAGTCCCTGCAATAATATTGCTACTGCCCGATGGTGCTGTAACGACACCTGTAATGAGTAAATTGCCGTGTGCAGGTGCTGTTTTTTGAGACCAGGTTTCTGTTTGCCCGGCATCTTCGTCGCTTATATGCATCAGTCTTGTAAAGTCAATGGGCCCGGTATTTTCTGTTACGAGCATAGACTGGGAATTGCCATTTATGAAAACTGGTGCCATATCGTAGTTGTCGTTACAATAGGTAAGGCTGCGAATACGGTTATTATTGTAGTCGCAAAATAATAGAGTACCGCCGGCTTTCATTGTTATTCCTGCCGAAGCCGCTAATAGCGCAGCAGTAGCAGGCCCACCATCTCCGGTAAATCCTGATGTCCCCGTTCCTGCATAGATGTGCATTACGCCATAACTATTTACCGTATATATAATATTGGATGCGGATATAAATATATTTCCATTGGTATCAACCGCAACATCCCTGGGGGCCGTCAACATTGATGCTGTAGCCGGCATTCCGCTTTCTGATACACCCGCAAATCCATTGCCCGCTATTGTAGTGGTGGTACCGCTGGCATCTACTTTCCGAATGATACCATTACCATAATCTGCTATGTAAATATTGCCGGAAGCATCAAAAGCCATCCCAAAAGGATAGCTTAATTGTGCAGCAGTGGCAGGACCGCCGTCCCCACTACGGCCACTTGTTCCGGTTCCTGCAATAGTAGTAATAGCGCCACCGGTATTTATTTTTCGGATACAGCAATTGAATGCATCGACGATAAACAGATTTCCGCTACCATCAGGTACCACCTTTATAGGGGCATGAAGTTCGGCAGCGGTGGCAGGGCCCCCATCGCCTGTATATCCGGCAGTTCCGTTTCCGGCAATAGTGCTTATAGTACCACTGGTGTTTACTTTACGAATAACATTGTTACCCTTATCAGCTATATAAATAATGCCTGCGGCATCAATAGCAACGCCAAAAGGCGAACTTAGGCTGGCTGCGGTAGCAGCACCACCGTCTCCAGTATAAGCGGCTGTACCATTTCCTGCAATAGTAGATACTATACCTGCCGGGGTTATTTTGCGTACCACATTATTATTCAGGTCTGCAAAATAAATGCTGCCGTCGGTACTCGTACAAATGCCATAGGGACTATTGAGTTCTGCACTAATTGCAGAACCTCCGTTACCGGTGTATCCGGCAGTACCATTGCCCGCAATTGTGGTAATTGTAGGGGTACATTGTCCATTTACCTTTACAAGCCCAAGCAGGGATAACACTAAGCAACAAATTGTTGCAAACAATGAAAAATACCGCTTGGGATTTCTGCTTTTTGAAGTCGCCATTTTAATCTGTTTTATTTATTTTAAAAAGTTCACCCAATTTGTACTGAGTGAATGGCAAATGTTCTATTTATTGCGGTATTCTTTTTAACTTTGATGCCGAAAGATATGTTTTTTGATGGTGAAACCACTTTTTTTTGATGCCTAAAATAGAATTGCGTTGATTGAACAATACATTACGAACAGTGAGGAAATAAGAATAGGTATAGTTGAAGATGAGGTTTTATGGTCTAAATTAATAGCATCTGCTTTAGATGAACATGGTTATATTGTAGCATGGATAGCTGATACTTTTGAAGAAGCCATCAAACATCTTAATGAAAATAATTGTGATTTGGTTTTATTGGATATTAACCTCAAAAACAATACCAGCGGCATTGAATTAGGAAAAACTATATTTAACCATTACAAAAAACCATTTATATTTGTTACCGCTAATCTTGATCCGTTTACAATTAAGGATGCCGTAAATGTAAAACCTTCCGCCTATCTTACCAAGCCTTTCCAACCTGCTACACTTGTTGGTACACTTCAAATCGCCATCAATAATTTTAACGAACAAAAAGCATCAACATCAAAAGCAGATCAGGTAATAGATGATTCTTTTTTTGTTAGGCAGGGCATGAAATTAAAAAAAATATTTTGGTCACAAATAGTTTATCTCCATTCAGAAAATAATTATGTAGTTATTTTTAATGCTAAGGATGAAACAGGATACCTAATTCGAAGTACTCTGCAAAAAACATTGAATGATATTATTCCTGATTTTTTAAGGTCTTCTTTTATTCAAATCAACCGCGGAGAAGCTATTAACTTTAATTTTATTCAGGAAACCACCATGGACGAAGTGAAGGCAGGCAATAAGATGTTCATCGTAACAAAAACATTTCGAGACAACCTGCGAAATGCTATAAAGGTTCATGAATAATGCACAGTAAGCATTTATAAAATCACGCAATCGGGAAAGAGAAATAGAAAGTAGTACCTTCATTTTCTCTACTCTCCACCCATATTTCCCCTTTATTTTCTAACACAAATTCCTTGCATAGCATCAGTCCGATTCCTGTTCCGGGTTCTTTTTCGGTACCTTCGGTATTATTTATAAACGGAACGAATATCTGGGATAATTTTTCTTTTTGAATGC
>CAIWHI010000218.1 GCA_903912435.1 uncultured Bacteroidota bacterium
CCAATTAGTGCGACGGAGTATTCACATCCGTCTATTTGCAAATAAAATTGCAACCATAGAAATGAAATTTGCACTAATAAAGATTAGCTTTGCAAATCAAAAATATCATTATTTATTAAAATAATAAGAATATGCCCCGTCGTTGCATATGTAATTTATTTACCCTCAACTGCTTTTTCTTTAAAATTATTTTACGAACGATACTATGCTTCGCTATATTACTCCCTATTAAACTTAACGCACAGACAAGGACTAGCATTAATAATCCTGAACTAAATTCCGTAATTAATGACTCCATCCTTAGATTGCAATACGATAGTATATTCGTGCATTTCGAATATTCCAACCCTGATTCTGTACTCTATTATACCAAACAAGGTCTAGACTATTTTATTACGCGCAACTACAAGCCAGGCATTGCAGAAATGCTGACAATCCTTGCCGGGGTATATTCAGGCGAAGGCATGCTGGAACTTGCCGAAAAAGCAGGTAATGAGGCATTGCAAATTACCCAGGAGCTCAATAATAAATCTTGGCTTGCCAACATAAATGGTGTTCTAGGTGTAATAAAGGCCAAAAGAGGCAATTATGCGAAAGCTACCCAACTTTTCTTTACTGTTCTAAAACTCTATGAAGAAATAAATGATACCGGGGGCATTGTAGATTCCTATATTAAATTAGGCACTGCCACTGCAAATAATAATAATCTTGAAAAGACACTGGAGTATTATAATTTGGGGTTAAACCTGGTGAACAAGAATAAAAACAGAGACTTATTGATATTTTTATACAACAATATCGGCGATGTTTACATTTTGAAAAAAGATTACCCCAATGCAGTAGAATATTTGCAAAAAGCACTCAAGGCTAGCGAAGAACCACAATATGCCCAAATTCGGCTGTTACCTTTAATCAACATGGGGAGTGTCTATATTAAAACCGGAGACACTGCCCTTGGTTTATATTATACCCAGCAAGCCTTCGATCTTTCAATAAAAGCTCATTTACCCGAAAACCAGGTACTTATACTTGAAAATATTGCTGAAATAAAACTAGGCAGTAACCCCGGCAAAGCCATAGAATTGCTAGACACTGCCCTTCATATTGCGGAAAATATTGGCGTAAAGAACCTGCAATATGAGGTATTAGTAAAACTGATTGATATTTATAAAAACCAGGGTAATTACCAGCTAGCCTTTACTTTATTAGAAAAACAAAAGATTATAGAAGATAGTATCAATAGTGCCGAAAAACAACATACTATTGCAAATGTTGAGGCCATATACAGCCTGGATAAACTGAAAGCAAAAGTGCTGCAACTAGAGCTAACCGATCAGAAAAATCTTCAAAGAAGAAACAATATCTTGTTCATAGTAGTTTTATTGACGGTAATACTAATTCTTGCCCTAATATTTCTGTGGAAAACACGTCGAATAAACACGGAATTATCTACTAGTGAAATGCTCTTGAAGAAATCAAGTTTGGTAAAAAACAAACTTATTTCAATCATTGCCCACGATCTTATTGGGTCAATCAGGTTTATGCCAATGGCATTGAGGCTTAGCCGTGATGAAAGCATTGCCAATGATGAAAAAGACGGCTTACTAAAGCAGGTGGAACAAAATGCAATAGCCAGTTACGATACCCTGCAAAATATGCTCGACTGGGGTAAGGCACAAATACAGGGTATAAATATAAAACAGACAACCTTCAATATTAATGAGGTATTGGCGAGCGTGCTCAGCTTTACCAATGTAGCTGCCAATTACAAAAACATAACAATCAACAACAATATACCTGCAAACCTGGAAGCATTTGCAGACGCCAACCACTTCAAGTTCATTATTCGCAATCTGGTTTCAAATGCAATTAAATATACATACCGAAATGGGAGCATAGAAATAAATGCCTGGCAGAACAACCATGAAATAGTTATTTCGGTAAAAGACACTGGAATAGGAATTAGCAAAGACCTGATTCCTGCAATATTCGACTACCCTGCAACCAGTGTAAATGGTACCGATGATGAGAAAGGTAATGGCATTGGTCTTAAACTATGCAAGGATTTTGTGACTGAAAATGGTGGTAAAATATGGGTTGACAGCGAACCTAACAAGGGGGCAACTTTCTATTTTTCACTCAAAGCTAAACCGAGCACTAATGCTGGTTAGGAGTATTACTTTTTATGTAAAATGCCAGGTTATGTATAGAAGAGAGCTCATATAATTGGGCTAAATTCGTTGTACCAGTTTTTTCAAATATGCGTTTCTTAAACGTGGAAACGGTGCTATTATTTAAATTAAGCGTCTCAGCAATATTATTCGTGGCATGACCATTGAGCAAGTAATGCAATACCTCCAACTCGCGTGGTGCTAATAATGCAAAAGGATTATTATTTGCAGTAGCTATCAATCTTATTGTCCCAGGTTCATTATTTAAAAATTTAGAGATACATTTTACTGTTTCCTCCTCGCTTGCTGACTTATTGAGGTAATAGCGAATATCATATTGCTTGAATGCCTCATGGTAAATGTCAGCAGGTTGCATGGAGAAAATCATAATTTTTATTTCAGGATATAACTTTTTAATTACGGGAATTATCTCAAGTGATGTACCATCAGATAAAACTACATCAAGGATAATATGAGTGCATACCCCCTTTTTCAACTCATGCATTAACCCACCACAACTCTCTGCCTCCACTACATTTTTGCAATGTAATCTACTCATTAACAGCAATTTAATGCCTTTTCGTATCATGCTATGATCATCTGCAACAATAATATGTTTATTCATATACACTTAAATATTATCATATAACTACAATATGCCATATTGCAGTAAAATAAGCCACCATAGACAATTGAAAGATAAAGATACACAATCAATGTCACGCCTCTGTCAAATTTATTCTACACAGAGTCTTCTATTTGGTGACTAGTATTGTGACCTAATCTCCCTAACATACCCCGACTCCAATGCTCAAAAAACTGATAGTCGTGTTGTTGATGCTCCTGAATAGCCAGGTGGTATTGGCCCAAATACTGCCAGCAGAAGGTAACACCTTGAATTACAGGATTATAGGATTTTCATTCCCTAAAAAAGACATGATATTCGATTGCAAATTAGAAATTGCCACCGGAGATTATCATTCAGAAGAATCATTCCGCAAGAATATTATCAAAACTATCAATACCACCAAAAGTAACACAATTGCCGAAGTGCCACTATTTGCATGCCGGTATACATGGCGGATAGTAGATGCAAATAACAAATCAAAAAGCGTATTTCATCATTTCAGTACTGGCAGCTTACCAGGCAGTAATAATTCAAGATTAAGTGTAAAAAAAACAGCCAGAAAACACCAGGATGCATACCTATTTGCTGATAATACCCGCACCTTATACGATATGAGTGGCAACCCGGTATGGTACCTACCTGAAAACACTGTTAATTCCACACACAGGGTTTTGGATTTAAAAGCCTCGCCATTTGGAACCATAACTTTTATTGCTGATGACAAAGTGTATGAAATAGATTATAATGGTAGCATTGTATGGCAACCACCCCATAAAGCTATGATAAGTGGTGATAGCATTGAACACTTCCATCACGAATTTACCAGACTACAGAATGGCAACTATATGGTGCTTGGTTGCGAGCAATTGCCATGTTTACAATGCCTTAATGATACAAATTTCAGCAAAAATTATAAAGCCAACCAAAAACTACCTGATATTCCATTTGGTACCATCATAGAATATGATAAGAATGGCAATATTTTATGGTCGTGGAAGTCCTCAAAATACTACTATGAATCAGACTTGCATAATTACCGTAATCTTGGACTACCTATGGTTGACATGCATGAAAATAGCTTTTATTTCGACGAAAAAGACAGCATAGTCTATGTAAGTTTCAAACATGTTAGCAGGATATTAAAAATAAAATACCCTGAAGGCTACGTAATAAACAGCTTAGGAGAACACTATAAGCCTGCTTCACCAGCCATTGGGAATGGCACTTTTTGCAATCAGCATAGTATAAAATGCCTCAAAAATAAAAACATCTTAATGTATAACAACAATTCCTGCAATAATGGCCTACCCAGCATATTAATGCTGGAAAAACCTAAAGCAGGTGACTCTAACTTAAAAATAATGTGGCAATATGAATGCCAGGCTGAAGGAAACAGGCCTGAAAAATTCACAACCGGGGGGGCAGTAACCGAAATGTCTACCCAGGACTTATTTGTATGTATGGGTAATAATTATGGCAAAATGTTCATCTTATCGAAAAAGAAAGAAATACTATGGAGTGGGGTCACTGAAATATGGAATGAATCTGAAAAAAAATGGGAGCCTGTAGGGCAATATCGCTCCAGTATTATTGAGTCAGGTAAAGAGTTAGAGCGACTAATCTGGCATATTGAAAGTCAAGGTAGTAATTTTGACACTAACTAATCTTTGCACTCACAAGCTGCAAGTCACTACTACAATCATTTATAATATTTATTAAGATAAGGAACCTTATAGGATATAACACAATTAGACTAGACAATAATATTGGTTATTATTAGTTTGCATTTGGTGGGTTAGAAGGAAACAGAAATTAAGGTAGGACCTTTGGCCAATTGAAGAAATAGATTATCCCCCTGAATAATGTTTCTGGATCGGCGACATCAGTCATTCTCATTTTACCATCAGAAGCCTGCAATTTCAAACCATTACAATTTGTAACGGTTTCATTGCCTTCACCTTTTAACCTCTTTTTTAAAACTCTCTAATATACTGGTGCATTAGGGCTATCAGTTAATACGGCAACTACATCAACAATAGAGAAAAACCATTTCTCCTGGTCCGCATCCCAAACAGTTCATACTTATTTTTCCTCAAATATCTGAATTGAATCTTGTTTTTTCATTGGCTAAATAATTAAGAGTACGACCACCGTTGTTATAAATGAATTTATGAAAAATAGCTTGATTACAAAAGACTAGTTTTCCCCAAATCAGAAATACCCCTTAGTCTTTCTATCCTCCATAGATGCATCTGAAAACTGGTCGTCTATGCGGGTTTGGCCGCGCTCACTGAGGGTTGTTTGGGAGATTTCAGTAATTATTTCGTCAATGGTGGTGGCATTACTTTCTATAGCGGCTGTGCAGGTCATATCTCCCACAGTGCGGTAACGTACAGTTTTAGTTACAATTTGGTCGGTTTCGTCTACCTGAATATATTTGGATGTAGCTATGAGCTTACCATTAAATACCAGGCAAAGCCGCTGGTGGCTGAAATATATATTAGGTACAGGGATATTTTCCCTTTTTATATAATTCCATACATCCAGTTCACTCCAATTACTGATAGGGAATACCCTTATATTTTCATTAGGCTGGCCGGTTTCGGGGTTATAAGATATTCGGCCATTGTAAATATTCCAAAGTTCGGGTCTTTGGTTGTAGGGTTGCCATGCACCATTGGCATCCCTAACCGAAAATATCCTTTCCTTAGCCCTTGCTTTTTCTTCATCCCGGCGCCCACCACCTACGCAGGCATCGAAGCCGAATTCATTAATGGCATCCAGCAGGGTATGCGATTGCAGCACATTACGGCTGGGAAACTTACCCGTGGCATCTACTAATGATTTAAGTTTTATTGTATCTTCAACTAGTCTTACAATTAGTTGAAGGTCATATTGGCTGGCTAGGGTATCGCGGAATTCGAGTGCCTCGGGGAAATTATGGCCAGTATCAATATGCATAACAGGGAAAGGTGGCGGAGCCGGATAAAATGCCTTTAATGCCAAATATATGAGAATTGTAGAATCTTTGCCGCCGGAAAAAAGGATGACCGGCTTTTTGAACTGGGCTGCTGTTTCCCTGAAAATAAATATTGCCTCAGCTTCAAGTGCATCTATATGATTCATTTGCTATTGGTGACAGATTTGTGCAAGTTGTGTACTAGTGGACAAAAATAAGGAAGATTGGGATAAATTATTAGTGTAGACCGGCAATTTCAGTTTAGGTAGGTGAAAGATGTGCAACGAAAAGCTGCCCTGGTATTTTACAAATGAAAAAAAGCCCGGAGATACGGGCTTTTTACACACTCAATTTTAAGGTTTAAGGACTGTTTATAATTGTAGATTTACAGGTATTATTTAGAAAGTTTGTAACCTAGTGTCATTCTCAGGTAAGCATTGCTCAATGCCTGATTGATGTTTACGCCACCAATTGAGCTGCTACCGGCAGATGGTGTTTGCTGTAAGAGGCCATCAACCAGCCACCTGTCGGCAAATTCGTAACTGAAACCCAACATATAGCCAAAGCGTAACTGAGTTGTACTCTTAGATGTATATAGTGGTCCGCTTGATAGGTAGCTAGAGTAAGGTGTACCTGAATAGCTGAATACCTCGCTTATAGGTGGTGGTGTAGGTGCTGGTGAATAATAACCGCCATATGTATGCAAAACCTTTAGAATATCGATGCTGTAATCGGTGGTAACTTCTTGTATGCTTAGGGTCTTGCCCATTACCATATTTACACCACCAAAAACAGATAGGTTTTTGCTTAGTTTATACTTCACCAATAGAGGCATTTCGTACTCACTATAGCTACCACCTATTTTATAAGATTTCACTATAGAGTCGTGGCGTTGTGCATAATAATAGTTCCTTATCCATAACAAACCCTGTGGGCCTATATTTGGGACAACCACCATAGCAGTACTATCAGCACCAGTCCTCACTCCATCCATTGTTTTGGAGCCGTCTGGTACCTGATAATAATTGGCCTGCTTACCAACCCTCATTGAATTAAGGTAGGATTCCTTTACACCTGGCTGAACCATTAAAGACAGCTTTGGACTAATATTGTATTGAAGATAAACAGAACCTACGATTTTCTGGGCTGAGGTATTATCAAATCCCCTTTCGTATCCTGATTTTATACCCGCCTCAAATTTGGCATATTTAGGTTGAACCTTCTTAACAACTGGTTTGGCAGCGGGTATACTTTCCGCTTTTGGCTTATTGGCCAGCTCTTTTTTAGTTTCTACATCTTTTTTAGCACCTGTTTTTGCATCCTGCAATACCTTATTATTAGAAGGGTTATTATCAGTTGCTAACTCATTTCCATTATTATTAGGTCCACCTTGTTTGTTATTATTTGCCCCAGTTACGCCGGCTACTAAATTATCAGCAGCAACATTTGGAGTATTTGTATTAGCACCTGTAACCAGGGTATTGTTTTGTTTTTTATTACCTGCAATACCCTTGTGGAGTCTGTTTGCAGGTGTTTGTTTGCTAAGTTTTTCTAGTTTGTTATAACTATTTTCCAATACACCGCCTTTTTTAGGTGCAGCATTTAACACCTTGCTATTGTTGGTTGTAGTATTTGAATTTGCAATAGCTGTTTCCTGATTGTCACCTGCATTGTTAGTTTCAGTAGCAGGATTATTATTAGTAGTGTTTTGTTCTATAGGGCTATTAGATTCATTTCCCTTAGCTATTTGTGTACCATTTGTATTAGGAGAGGTAGAATGAGATGTATTAGAATTAGCAACATTAATTGAATTGGTTACAACATTATCAGCTAGTAGGACATTGCCATTACCGCTATTGCTACCAGATGTGTGCCTGGTATACAGATAGAAGCTAGTGCCCACCGTGATGAGCAGTACAGCAAGGTAAGCCAGCCAATGATAGGGAAGGCGGGCAACCGGTGCCGGGGTGGCATCCAGTTTCTTCTCAAGGGCATCCCACAGTGCGGGAGGTGGAGTTTCGGTGTAGCCACCTAGCTCCTCCCTGAAAAGGTCATCAATATTTTTTTCCGAATTTTTCATTTTTCAATTCAATTACTACATTAAACAATTTAATTTCTCTTTCAACCTCTTCCTGGCATCATTTAGATGCCATCTGCAATTGTTTTCATTCAAATTCAATAATTTGGATATCTCTTTATGCGAATAGTTTTCAAAAACAAATAAGTTAAAAACCACTCTCTGGGTATCCGGCAACGATTCTATTAGCTTTAATAATTCTTTATGTGATATATTTTCTACTGATATACTATTAATATAAGCATCTTCGGGTTGTATTTCCTTATTAGTAGGTGCTTCACTTATTTTTTTCCGTAGGTGGTCCGTTACTGTATTAACCACCAACCTTCTTATCCAACCTTCGAAAGAACCCTGAAAATTGTACAAGTGCAGCTTAGTGAAGATTTTATAAAAACAATCATTGAGCAATTCCTGTGCCACAGTTTCATTGTTATTCATATACCTTCTTATAACACCATAGGCAGCAGGGGCATATTTATCATAGAGCCTTTTTTGTGCCAACCTCGACTGGTTGATACAATCTTTAATAAGCATACCTAGCTCATCATGCCCCGAATAGTTATATTCCTGGCTTGCTACTGGCATATTAAGATTGAATGTTTCAGTCAAAGTAATCAATTTTTCTAACCTCTTAGTGCTTTAATAAACTATCGGTTACAAAAATAGACGAGGTTCCTTCAGCAAATGTTAGTAAACAGCAAAAATATTTATTTTTTTCCTGCAAACCTATTTAAAGCTTGCTTCCGAAGTGTAACCAACGGACATCTAAGTGTTAAAAAAAATATATTTTCATGTCCCTAACATTTGCGCAGTCATACTCGTCTATTGTAATTATAGGACTGTATTAACTTTTATAGAAAATTCAATTTTCATTGATGGCCTGATTGTCCATCAAATATTTTAGTTAATTTGCAATTCCGGAATGATATGAAAAGGTGAATTTAAATTTTTCGAAATGAAATTTATAAGTTTTTGGTTAATCAGCGTAGTTATTGTTTTTCATACAGGGGCACAGGTCACCTCTCTAAAAGAGAATTTCGATGTATCGTGCGTAACAGGATCTGGTTTACCGGTAGGATGGGTAGATTTTAATCCTATTTCAGGTACCGATCCTTTGGGTGCCTGGCATTGTACATCTGCAAATGGACGCGATGGCAGTCCGGGTATGATGTGTACGGGTGTTTACAACTCTATGTATAATTTAGATACTGCTTACTTACGTACTCCACTATTAAATTTATCCGGCTATACAGATAGTATATTTTTGCGTTTCGATCTTAAAACATCGCGGGTGCAACTTGGTGGCAAGCTGGAAGTAATATTAAATTTTGATACCACAAGTATTTCAAGTAGCACAGATTCAAATGTTACCTACAGAGCAAAACCTGCTTTGGGTATCAATGATTCGTTCACCTGGGTCACACATCAGATTGACCTGACACCGTATAAAGGTTTTCATAATTTCTTTGTTGGTTTCAGATACACTTCAGGCACTACTAACGGGTCGGTATGGTACATAGATAATATCAACACTACTACTGTAAGCCTTAATGTACCCACTTTTATAAAAGGAGAGAATCCGCTCACCATTGTTGGCAATAGTACATCTGATAAAATCCGCTATACATTTAGTACTTTGATTAACGGTAATTATTACTTATCGCTTTATGACATGGTGGGTCGTGAAGTCTTTCACCAAAATATGAATATCTCGGCAGGTACCACAACAAATTCTATTGAGGGATTAAACCTCCGTCCTGGAATTTACTATATGAAGGTGGGTAACGGGGATTTGTCGAGTGTGGCAAGGGTATCAATCAGGTAAATAAATGATACCTGCTGTGTGATAGTATCAGGATTGCGCTTTTTAGAAATATTATTTATACACTCATTATTACACACCTTATGAAGAAAATTATTGCAGCAGTATTATTGGCAATTGGTACACTACCCTCTTACGCCCAGGGTAGTGCTAACCTTAGCGAAAATTTCGATGTGGCTTGCGTTGCGGTAACCCTTATACCCAACAACTGGTTTGTACTCAACCGATTTCCTGCCACTTACCTGCATGGTGCCTGGACCTGCGACCCCCAGGAAGGTGTAGGCAATAGCCCTTGCATGAATGTAACCAATTATTACGATGAGTCCTTTCATCTGGATACCGCATTCCTGGCTACTCCCCTACTCAATTTATCGAGCTATGCAGGACAAAATGTATATATGCGTTTTGATACCAAATCCAAAAATATACATGTAGGTGGCCGATTACATATACTATTAGAGCAGGGCATTGTAGACCCAAGTTTTGGTGTTGGTAGTTTTACAGATCTTACCACTTATTCTACCCCGGTTATTGGTAAAACCGATTCAAATGGTTGGAGTACCCACCAAATTGACCTTACCCCATATATTTCACTAGCTAATTTCCATTGCGGTTTCAGGTATACAGCCGATGACACTTCAGGCAGCATATGGTATATCGACAATGTAAATATTACCACTGCCCCTCTCGGCACCCCAATTGAAAACAAAGTAGAAACCAATATGGACCTAACCATATTGGGCCATGCTACTACTAATAACTTAAGTATCAGTTTCAATAGCTCATCGGTAGGCAGGTGCCACCTAATCATTGCCGACCTTAGCGGAAGAACTCTTTACAATGAAGAGCTAAAAACACTAAGGGGGAAGGAAGTGAGAACCCTCAATAACCTAAACCTACTACCAGGAATGTATTTCATCAAAATAACTGATGGGCAAGCTAGCGGATTTGCTAAGGTTGTGATTAATTAGTTTGATTCCTTACATCATAAAAAGCCATTAAGCCAAAAGGCTTAATGGCTTTTTTAAAGTAAAAAACCGGATTGGCATATTTAAATAATACAATTATATTATGAAATCAGCTTAATCAATGTTAAAGACAAAAGGCTGGGGCATTTTGGGGCAATAATGAGAAATTACGAAAATATACATATAATTAACATACAAGCACTTACAACGAAAACATTGCCCCAAATCACAAAATATTTATTTTCAAAAAGTGGGGCATTGTAGTAAGATTTGACAACTTTCCAAAAGTTGACAAATCTGCTCCCCTATGAATGACCACCTCAGAAAATCAGCTAAATCA
>CAIWHI010000219.1 GCA_903912435.1 uncultured Bacteroidota bacterium
ATACCTAATTTATTTTCCTTAGCACCGACTGTTACACCAGGAGAGTTTTTCTCTACAATCAATGCGTTGATTCCCTTATGTTTTTTATCAGGATAAGTTTGTGCTATTACCAGGTAATAAGATGCAGAATTACCATTGGTAATCCAATTCTTAGTACCATTAAGCAGGTAATAATCACCCATATCTTCAGCAGTAGTGCGTTGTGAAGTAGCATCGCTGCCAGCTTCAGGCTCACTTAGTAGGAATGCTCCTATTTTTTCGCCTTTGGCTAGTTCTACCAGGTATTTTTGTTTCTGCTCTTCGTTTCCGTATTTTTCCAATCCCCAGCATACTAATGAGTTGTTTACACTCATACATACCGATACTGAAGCATCTACTTTAGATATTTCTTCCATAGCCAGTACATAGGAAATGGTATCCATACCCGAGCCTCCATATTCCGGAGCGGTCATCATACCCAAAAATCCAAGTTCTCCAAGCATTTTAATTTGCTCAGCTGGGAATTTCTGTTTTTCGTCACGCTCTATTACGCCTGGTAACAATTCGTTTTTGGCGAAATCTCTAGCCGCTAATTGAACGGCAATTTGCTCTTCTGTCAGTTGGAAATTCATACTTCAAATAGAATAGGCGCGCAAAGTACGGCGATTTTTGAGAACAAAAAAGAACTAATAATGATTATTAGTAACTGTTTAGAAAATTAGTACAGATTACTGTGCTTTCATTACACTTGTTTAATTCCCAGGCATAGATTCCAGGTAGGCTGAGATATCTTTTTCTATAGCCTTGAATTCAATCAGGGTCATTTTATCTACAAAAATCCATCCTCCATAATCCTTACGGTACACCATTGGGAACTGAACAGGGTCGCCTTGCAGCGAAACCATATAGATAGGAACCGTAGGTGTAAGGTTTTGGCGTTCCATCACCAATGGAAGCCCCTTGATTGTTTGTCGATAAATAGGCATTCAGCAAATTTATTAGGCAAGGTGCCATTAATGTTTGATGGTTGTCATAATTAAGTATGATTCATATCATATCCGCCTCTTTTCCTCATAAAACAAATAATGTATTAGGGCTTTCGGGCCAATGTGACTCAGGTCAAGAAATTATATGATGTAAATCATAGATTAAAGACCTACTCGGGATTAAGTTTGTTATTACAAAATAGCTGTTATTTCTAACATAAAATCAAACTTTATGATGACGCCCGAAGTGATTTCTTCTCTGAAAAAAGCCTACATGGACCTGTTAAATGCTGAAAATGAATTGAACAGGCCACAGGAAGATGTGGTAACACTTTCTGCATGCCATAATATCAGGCATTCTATGAGGCAAATGCTGAATGAATACCTAAAGGCTCATGACTTACCTACCAATGCACAGGGAAGTTTATCAGCCCTGCTCGATGCTAGCTCAAGTGTAAATGATGCATTCGGCAAAGTAGATGTTTCTGATATTGAATGCAAAGGCATGGGTGCTACCCAGTGCGATGGCAAATATTGCCTCGCTATAGAAAATGTAGACTGCTGCCTCAAAGCTGCCAACCAGGTAAAAGATATTGTTTGGAGAGAATTTACTTTTTGAAGGAAAAGGTCGACAGTATAAAGATTTAAGTAGAAAGTAGAAAGATGATAGGGGATAATTGTTAATGGTAAATGATTAATGGTTAGTGGTAGGAAATGAGATAGTTAATTGTAATAACCCTAAAAGGAGACTTTCAATTTCGGGGAAAGCCCGCCATGGCGGGCGCAATATAATAGCCCAGGGCATCGCCCTGGGAGGTGAAGGGGATATTAGGTTGTTAGTCCGCCGTGGCGGGCGCAATCCCCTAGCGTAGGGCATCGCCCTACTAAACGAAGGGGAAATATCGGCAAATAAGCCCAACTGGCTTAAATATGAATAGCCCCCCGGTGAAACCGGGGGAAAGATGAATAAAAACTAATCGAACCCCAGCGGAGTTCAATGTTGTAAAAATCGCATTTTATAGAATAATAGTAAATCAATACGTAATGTCAGATAATATTCAGATTATGGACGGCAATGAGGCAGCAGCCTACATTGCTTATAAGACAAATGAAGTTTGTGCCATTTATCCCATCACCCCATCCTCCACCATGGGGGAATTGTGCGATGAATGGAGCGCAGACAACCGTACTAATATATTTGGTGATATTCCCCGTGTTATAGAAATGCAGAGTGAGGGTGGTGCCGCCGGTGCCATCCATGGTTCACTACAGGGTGG
>CAIWHI010000220.1 GCA_903912435.1 uncultured Bacteroidota bacterium
CGAATCATTAAAATTCCAGGCTACAGTGCATAACTTCAGTGCATTTACCCTATTGCATTCATTAATAATCAGATCTTTAAGTTCTCCTATTTCAGCATTGGCATTGGCCAGGCTTTTTGATAATGCCCTCAATTCCTTTAGCGATTCATCTATTATCGTACCAACATTTGCCATGCGTTCATAGGCTGGTGATGATTTGTTTTCAAATGCCAGTTGGTGTGCATAGATGGATGCCAATGTAAGTCTCTGCCCCACATTGTCATGTATTTCCCTGCCCATGTCCTGCATGGTTTGTTGCTGTATTTCTAATTTTGTATTCAGTAATTCCTGTGTATGTTGTTCATTAGTTATTGCCTTTTCCCGTTCGTAAATTATCTTTCTCCTATAATATTGGTATATAAAAATAAATATCCCAATTATAAGAGCTAATAATATTATCCATATTAGGACGAACTTTTGAACGAAATCGTGTTCTTGCCCCATATAAAACTTATTGCAAACATTAAATACATAATACAATTCAGGACCAAAACCAGAGTATAAAAGGGTTCCATAAGAGCGGGAAAACTCTTAATTAAAATACTTCTAAGTCCGTAAAATGGTGCACTACCAAGATAGTATAATAATAATCCACTACATACCCAAAACATTCGGTTTGTCCTGAAATTCAATATTTCATCTGATGTAACTAGAAGTATAAAGTATCTTAAAATTAATATGAGTAAAAGCAAATTCCCGACTGTATAAGAATTTCCTGCTAAAAATGACGGGGTATTCCAATTAAGAATATTCTCCGTCAACCAGCTTGTAATATAAATTACAGCACAAATAATGGGTAATTTATTAAAGGAAAATAATTTAGACGTTTTGTGAAAGAGCCAGAAAAAAAACAGAAATTCCATTGGTATTTCTATTAAATTAAAAAAAGCTACATTCTCATTGTATTTATGTAATCTGCCTAAGTAGTTCCCAATCTGTTCACTTATAACAATACATAATAGATAAATAGGAAAAGCAATCCAAAAAGTTCCCTTCAGTTTGCGTAAATAAACAAAGCCTGTAATACAGGCTATGAATTCACATATGAGAAGTAGGTTTGTCAAGAAATTGTGTTTTAATATTCCTTATAGATCGCACAATGCCATAAATCCTGCACCATAATGGTTAGTAGCAGTACTTGCAATTCCATTTATAGGCCATGGGGGTGGCATTAGGGTACCATGATTCATAACCCCAACTTTATTTGGCAAGTTACCGGCATTAGGATCATAAATGTCTGCTATGCTTATAGGGTTCCCATTATTATCTGCTATGTTTGGGTCGAAATCTACATCATTACCATTTGCATCATTGTAGGTTGGTACCAGAATTACAGTTTCCATGCCTGCATACTGAGCCTGACTGGATAACTCTGCACTAAGTTTAACATCACTCCATAATGGTGAGCCGCTTTCTGGATATTGTGCAAAATAAATCCTGATACCAAGATCGCCGGTAGCTTGTGTACTCGTGTTGGTTACTCCTCTCTCAATTTGATGTATAAATGCTTTCAGGTCATCAAGACTAAACCAAACAGATCTTGAATCAGTTGGTGAAAGCGTGCCATTAACGGATGTTCTAAGTTGAGCTAAGCTCAGGGAATCATTGATTACAGTCAGATGGTTATCTGTGTAATTCTTTACCATTGTTAATGCTAAAGCCGGATTCATTCCGATTAAGTTTGGCATACTAGTTTTTTTTGAGTGTTTGTAAATAAGTTTATGCTAAAGTACTCAATCAAAACAGTATGTAATAATTTGTTTTGCCAGATTCAGCCAATTATAAGCAATAAATATGCAAATAATTACAAATCAATTTTATAAGATTGCTATTTTAATTACATGTAATGTTTATCAAGCTAAAAGACCGTTAAAAAACGTTTTTCAAATACCGTTATTTAACGGTATCATTTAGGTTATTTATACCCTTTATTAAGGCGGTGAAATACCCTCCTTGATGTTTATTGAAATTTTGTCATAACACCGTTCCTGAAAAATAATTTAAATCATCTTCTTACCGCTTTTTTGTAAGTTGCAACAACATTTTAAAGAACCCCGAAAAATCGATGAGGATTTTTTATGCCATATTGCTTTCAGCTTTATCCTTTGGCCTGATTTATATATTAGACCATCCTCTTTTGGCATTGCCGGCATTAGGCAAACTATTAGACCCTATAAATGGTTGC
>CAIWHI010000221.1 GCA_903912435.1 uncultured Bacteroidota bacterium
ATGTTTACCGCCCTTGGCGTAAGCATAGGTACCCCTGAAGACCCCAAACAATTGAACCTTACCAAACTACGCTACCACAAAATCATCATCATGACCGATGCCGATGTGGATGGTTCGCACATTGCCACTTTGATACTTACCTTCTTCTACCGCTATATGAAAGACCTGGTTTTGCAGGGCTATGTATACCTGGCACAGCCACCTCTATACTTGGTAAAGAAAGGCAAGGAAGGTGTATATGCATGGACAGAGGAAGACCGCCTTGCAGCGGTAGCCAAACTGGCCAATGGCAGGGAAGACACTGTATCTATACAGCGATACAAAGGTCTTGGAGAAATGAACGCAGAGCAATTGTGGGATACCACAATGAACCCAGATACCCGCACCCTGAAAAGTGTGACCATAGAAAGTGATACATATGCCAACGAAATATTCTCAATGCTGATGGGTGATGAGGTTCCCCCTCGCCGCCAGTTTATTGAGAGCCATGCCAAGTATGCCAAAATTGATATTTAGCACCAGGCAGTCTTTGTAGGCGAATGGGTTTATAAAAATCAGCAAACAGGAATTTTTTTAGTACTGTTTGCTGATTTTTGTTTTTAACAGGGTTATCACAAAATAACAGTAAGCCTGAAAGGCTTCAATATGAATAGCCGCCGGTGAAACCGGCGGTAAGCAACCCCCAAGAACAAACGCCGAAGGTGTTGAATGTTGGTAAAATAATTAACCTCCGATTACATGATTATCTTTACTGTATGGATGCGTTAAACTATGAAAAGAACCTCTCAGAAAATGGGTATATTATTATTGACAATTTTTACACCATAGATGAAGTAACCCAAATGGGTTCATTAATAGATAATGCTACTATTTCTGGCCCAGCTTTTAGAAAGACAAATGATTTATTTGCCATCCGGCAGGTATTGGTTGAAATTCCTGAATTGGCTGGTTTGGTTTTTAATTCAAAACTTAAGGCTTTTATCAACTCGCTTTTTGGAAATGGGTATTTGTAGTAAAGTCTATTTATTTTGACAAACCCGGGCAGTCAAACTGGTTTGTAGCCTGGCATCAGGATATTACTATTTCAGCCAAAAAAAGGATACACGCAAATGGTTTTACGCATTGGCTATCCAAACATAACCAATATTCAGTCCAACCTCCCGTTGAGGTCTTGCAAAATATCTTTACGATCCGAATTCATCTTGATTACACCAATGAAATTAATGGAGCGTTAAAAGTGATACGAGGTTCACATAAAATGGGAATCATCAGACCTGAAAGCATTGATTGGGAAAAGGAAACACCTGATGTTTGCAATGTAAACAGGTGTGGATTTATGGTAATGAAGCCCTTAATATTACATGCTTCTTCAAAAACTACCAACCAAAACAACCGCAGGGTGATACATATTGAGTTCAGTAATATGGCATTGCCCGAGGGTATGGATTGGGCTGAATTAAAGTATTTGGATTAAGATAGAAATGAGGGAGTGTTTAATTGTTATTCCTTTGGGTTTTGGCTTATGAACGATATATTTGTCATAAGAAAAGAACATTGCCATGTCAACCGAAAATGCCAAAATAAAAATCCGAAATAGAACTGTAGAGATAAAATGGATATCTGAATATTGCGACCATATTCTTAGTAGCTACATTCATCGGAATTCAGACCATGATTTGACTTTTCTTCAAATTTCACAATTAGTAAAAAAATGCGATAATTTCACATGCTATAAAGGTCGAACATGGTATGCTCATAATATACTAAATGGAACTAAATACAGGGTTGTTTTCATTTTAACCACTAAATTTACTTAATAAAAACTTGTTACAGATATGGATACTAAAAAGATAGATAAGTATGCTGGTTACAGGTATGAAATTGTAACACCGGAAGAACTTAGAGAGGCTAATTGGCTTATTGAACAGGGCGACTTTAAGGATATGGAAGCCTATATTGATTTTGCGACAAAGGTTGAAATCAAAATGCAGAAAAAAACAGAGGCTGATAAAAAACGTAAAGCTGCACTAAGGAAGCAGAGAAGGGAGGCACATAAGACTGATAAAGCCGCCTAAAATATTTTACATACCATATTCCCATCCATTGATACCCATCAATGGATTTTTCGTTTTTAGCGGGTTCACCCCACATTTAATACATTTCGCCGCAAATGAATAGGTGGGATAAAATTTGGTAACGAGATTTGAGGTATAAAATCAGGATTATGAAACAGCCTAAAAAAATGTTACTGCTATTGTTATTCTCCTACCTAATAGTGATAGGCGTAAATTTCGCAGGTAATTTCCAGGCATTAATTAATGGTAACTGGCAATACAGTGTTTATTTTTCCCTGGGAATGACCACTTACGGGTGGTTGTTTTTCATGGGGCTGCATTATCTTATTTTTCGCCGCCTGAAATGGAGCGATAAACCCACCACCAGTATTTTGATAGCTGCCTCTATTTTTGCGATTGGCGGCGCATTAATGATGCTAATAGGCATGAAGGGGATGGTTTACTTTTTGCATTTCAGGGAACAGTCAAACTACGATTATGTAAACAATTGCATTTATTCTGCCTTATTTAGTATGGTATTCGGTATGATGGTAACAGGGCAACAGATTTTGTTACATCTTAAAAAGAGTATTGAAGACAATGAGCGCATGAAGCAGGAAATGATACAAAGCCAATACGAAACCCTCAAAAACCAGGTAAACCCGCATTTTCTATTCAATTCGCTCAATACCCTCGCTACCATTATCCCTACGCAACCTACCGTGGCTGTCGATTTTGTGGAACAGATGTCGAAAGTGTTCAGGTATTCGCTACAACACAGCAACCAGAATACAATAGAGCTTGGTACAGAACTAAAAGTTGTAAAATCCTACCTCTTCCTTAATGAACAGCGCTATGATGGCAAATTGAAGGTAGCCATCAACCTGCCTGATGCTGTTTTGGAAAAGAAAATCATTACCCAATCCTTATTAATGCTGGTAGAAAATGCCATCAAGCACAACGAAATATCTCATGAACACCCACTAAGCATTAATATTAATGCCGATGGTGATTACCTGGTAATTTCAAATACCCTGCAACGCAAATCAATATTGGAACCATCAACCAATACCGGACTTGAAAACATTAAAAAACGCTATTCTTTAACCAATTCTCTACCGGTTTCTGTACAAGAAAAAGACGGCCTATTTATAGTTCAATTACCTTTATTAAACCAATAAAAAACTATGTATAAAATACTCTTAATACTCCATGTTGCGGTAGGTATAGTGGCACTAATATCAGGTGCGGTGGCTATCTTCAGTAAAAAGGGTGCAAAATTGCACCTCAAGTCAGGCAAGGTTTATGTTGCCGCTATGTATGCAATAGGTATTACCGCACTCATTATGACCCTAATGAAGTTCAATCCCTTTCTGTTATCAATAGCTTTATTTTCCTCCTACCTTACTTATAGTGGTAATCAGGCAATAAAATACTGGAGGCTAAAGGAGGCATTTATCCCCACACTTAAGGATAAGCTACCCTACTATATTGCTTTCCTTACCTCCTTGTTTATGATAGTCTATCCGGTGGTGTTAATGATTCTATCAAAATCGTTCTTTGTTCCCATATTAGGTATTTTTGGAAGTATTATGCTGGTCAATTCTATTGCAGATATTAGACGGCATGCAAACAATGATAATTTTAAACCCCGTCGCAAAGAATGGCTATTACAGCATATAGGCATGATGGGTGGTGCCTATATTGCTACAACTACTGCTTTCCTGGTGAATAATGTACACATCAACCCAACCTGGATATGGTGGTTATTACCTACAGTCATCGGCTCAGTATTTATAACACGAAGCATTGGCCAATGGCAGACAAAATTGTTTACGACAAAGGTGGCATAAATATTAATACAAATAAAATATTACAATTCAATAAAATTCAATATTGTTTTTCGTAAATGACACCCTCTCCTTCGGAGAGGGCCGGGGTGAGGCCTCTGATGTTTCTAAAAATGCATTATCAGTAGCCCCGGCCTTTAGGCCGGGGTATGAAACAATAAAATATATCGGCTTTAGCCGAAATTAATGCGCATATAATCCCCCACATACTAATTTTGACTAAAGCTAATTTACATTACATACCTCTTTCTCCGGCATAAATGCCAGGGCTAATAAATAAATCTAAATGTCTATGAATATCCTCCTAATAGAAGATGAAAAAGCTGCGGCCACAAGGCTTATTAGCCTGGTAAAAGAGGTGGAACCCACAGCTCTAATACTCGATGTGCTGGAAACAGTGAGAGATACCCTAAAATGGCTGAAAAACAACGAACCACCCGACCTGATATTATCTGATATAACTTTGGCCGATGGCCTAAGCCTCGATATTTTCAGCCAGGTGGAAATCAATGTGCCTGTTATTTTCACTACGGCCTACGATGCTTATACCCTCAAGGCTTTCAAACTCAATAGCATTGATTACCTCCTGAAGCCAATTGACAAAGACGAACTAAAAGCTGCTTTTGCCAAATACCATTCCTTGCATGGGGAACAGGATGTAAATAAAAAACTGGTTGACTTATTTAAGAGCATGGCATCGGGCAAGCCTGCCTATAAATCCCGTTTCCTCATCAAGCAAGGCGAGCGTTTTATTATAATACCTACCGACGAGGTAGCCTATATCAGGGCAGATGATAAGGTGGTATTTTTATACACCCAAAAGGGTGCCAAATACATCATAGAAGAATCGGTAGATGAGTTGGAAACCCTGCTTAATCCCGACCTGTTTTTCAGGCTGAACAGAACCTACATGGCCCCGCTCACCTCAATTGAAAAAATAACCAACCACTTTAATGGCCGCCTCAAGATAAGTATTGCCAATAATAACGATGATGAAATATATGTAAGTCGTGCAAGAGCAAGTGATTTCAAAAAATGGTTGGGTAAATGATTTTTCAAGTCTGTTTATAGAATATTTACCCTCGAAAAAAACCTGATTTTTGTTACCTTCGCTCTATGTTGCGAAAGATCATGATTCCGGAAACTACGGAAATCAAAATTGTTATTCCGCAGGCTTATGTGGGCAGGGTGATAGAAATTCTTATGTTTTCGCCCGACGAGCTAGCTATTTCAGCCGAGAATTTAGGCGATGAGGCTTCCATAGAAGCTGAACTCAACTATTCTACTCTCCCCAATAAAGTCGCATCTGCCAAAATGCCCTTTGCTATTAATAATGCCGATAAAATTATTAATGAGGTAAATGCCACCGAAAGTGGCGATGCCAATTCTCGTTATCCTTTCTGGAACCCCCTTGCCGCCGATAGTGGTAAGATTGAAGATGAAGTGTCCTTCAATAGCTTTATAGAGCGGGATAGTGACATTTAAAATTAAAAATTCAAAAGTTAAAAGTTAAAAAGTATTTGGGGGGAATTCAAAAGTTAAAATTCAAAAGTAAAAAAGTACGACCTGGGAATTGGCACTGTTTTTCAAATTCGATGCTATCTCAGGACAATAGTTTATCTCTGGTCGTATGTAAATCCCGAAGGGATGATAGTATTGTAGAATAATGTATGAAATGATGTCAAAACCCTGAAGGGGTGGCATTATTTTTAGGGCTGCCATCAAATTATATCAACCATCTCATCATATAAACTTCACCTTTATCTCAATATCCGTATTCCGGCCTTTATCATCCGTGCATGATATCTTAATATTGGGCGATGAGGCTTTGAAAAATAATTTCTGGTTAGCGCCGGTAGTCGCATAAAACCGATCATTGATATACCAATATATTTTCTGCACATCATTGGCTGCCGTGCATGCCAATTGCAATTTTTGTTGCTCCTTGTCCACTACCAGGTAGGTCATTCCATTGGTGAGCGATGTGATAATAGGTGCCTGCCCCTGGAAATTACGGGTGCATGCAGGGTTATGTGCTGGCAATTTCTGGTAGGC
>CAIWHI010000222.1 GCA_903912435.1 uncultured Bacteroidota bacterium
CAACACTGGCTTCTGCGTCAGGGTTAGAAATATAAAACTGTACAGTGCTTCTTAGTCCTCCAGCTTTATATGCTTCCAATGAAGGTGCAATCAAATCTGTTTTTTGAGATAACCACCAAAATGTTATTTCCTCTAAAGGGTTGGTAAAATTAAAAATATTTTCCCTATCCCCTAATTTGATACGCCTAGCTACAGAGTCACTATCCCTGTCTTCCAAAGTATATGTACCTGAGTAGTATTCGCTCCTTGGTTTGAGATCCAATCCTGTAGCAAGTTCTAAACGCAAACGTCTTTCTTTAACAATTGCTGCTTCTGCATCTGCTGCTTCAGGATTAACTATACGCATTCTACGTATATAACCAGCATCTTCATCAAGACCCGTAAGATATTTACCATCATTACCTTTTGCAGGTGTTATACCCACCCCTGTTCCGGGAAAGCGCATGTAACCTTTTTCAGCAAGTGCGTTTTGCATTGTCATTTCACCGGGCCTGAATGTTACAGGCAATGGAAGAATTTTAGCTATTCTCATTTTATTATCACAGTATGTAGTTGGTGCTTCCCTACTTAAGGTGAGGGAAGCATAACCCGTATTAATTTATTAGAATTGTGGTACTTGTTCAATTATTGCTGTACGTGTTACATCTTCGATAAACACATCATAACGGTCTTTCATCCAGATTTTATAGCCGGGGAAAGTGTTAGCAGAACTCATACCTTTAGATGCAGCATGCCCCATGTGATGGTAAGTACCATCAATGTAACCCCATGTCATACTTGGTGCTGATGCAGGACGAACTTCCCTGATGTTGTCAGAAGACATATTATCACCTTTTGGACTAACATCAAATACCATGAACAACGGAGTTGATTTTTTATTTTGCCCAAATTCAGAATTGGTTTGTGGCAAATCCAATTCCATCAAGTGACACACTTCAATACGACCTGTATCCATAGTTACCATTGAGTCAAATGCCCAATTAATAGTCATATTTTGTCCTTTACCTTCGATGAACCTATCATCAGCAATGATTGTAAAACCAGCTTTTAAAAGGTCATTTTTAGCTGCTGTACGGAAAACTTCAATACCTGCTTCATTGGTAAATAGTTTTACCCTACGGTTTTTCATATCTTCCCTACGGTAGAATAAATCACCAAATACATTCCTAAGGATATTGATAGAGAATTGACCTGCGTTATATTGTTCCAAGTTACCAAAAGACCTCATTTGTGGATAAACACCCATTGATAGTTTTTTGATTTCATGACGGCCACCTGTACCACTACCTGTTTGTGCGTTACCACCTTTTGCCCAGATAAGTTTACCTACCTTTTGGTCAAGCATACGCTTACGCAATTCCATTTCAATAAATGGTTCCCATACAGTGATAAATTTCTTTTCACCTTCTATGTTCCTTGCACGTTTGCTGTACATAATAAGGTCAATCATATTACCTTCCTTATCAGTACCACGAGAATTAGCATTTGCAATTTTAGTATCAGCCCAGTCAGTTACAGTATGTTCAGCCATGTTGGCGGCACCAAGTGATTGGTACAGGGTAATTTCATCACCCAAGTTACCAAGACCAGTACCTTTTTCATCAAACTCCCCTGTAGCGTTATAAAGGAATTCAAAATCACGACCTTCAATCAACCATTGTGGATCAACTGCTGTAGTTAGAGGGTTAGGTGTTACCAACTGGAATGTGTATTTAAATCCACGTCCCCACTTTGTAGCATCTGATTTACAAATGAATTGGTCACCATACATTTTATTTGCAGTGATAACGTCATTCATAAAGAATTCCTCTTTATCAAAGATCAAATCAAATGTCTGTTGGTCAATACCGACATTGTTACCCAAGGCAAGTGTACTGTCAGGAACTTGAATCAATACAGGAAATTGGTATGGTACAGCCACTTTCCATTTCCAATAATCAGTAGCCTTATCAATATAATAAGGTTTTGATTTCATAATCATCTGCAAAAAATCATTTGCATACAAAGAAGTCTGTGTATATAGTGATATGATTTTCTTATCATAGTCGGCAGGAGACTGCTGTGCTATGGATGTAATGTGATTGGAATCTGTGAATTTTCCCAACGCACGTTTATTCATAGATGAATACCTAGATGCAATAAATCCTTGGGAATACCCCGGTAGTGATTGAAGTGCCATATTAGCTTAGTTTTTTTAATTTTTAAAGTTCATCCAAGAATTCTGACAATGCAGAACTTTTTGATTTTGTTGGTTGTGATTTAACTGCTTTATTCTTTATAAATCCAAAGAGTTCTTTATTCTCTTTTGATACTGCTGTTTTTGCTACTGGTACAAGATTTAATTTTAATGGTTTACCGGGTTCCCAATTTTGTGCTAACAGTGCCAATTGCACTTTTGCTTCATGGTTGGCTGGATTTTGTAACTCCATAACCATTCTATCAAAATCTGTAATCAATTCACCTGTAGGTAGTTTCCATCTTTTTTCATCAAGGAAATTAACTGTCTTTGCTGCTGTTTCCCTATTTACAGGTATACCATCAAAATCACCTGTTTTTAGTTTTTCAGCAAGTATAGCCCTGATGTTTTTAGAGTATTGGTCATTGTAAGCTTTTTGCTCAGCTAGCTTTTGTTTTGAATCTGCTTCAAGTTTAGCTAAATTGGCTTCTTCCATTTTCACCAACCCTTTATGGTATTTGGTTGCGGTAGATTCCAAGTCAGCATTCATCCTAAGTTTTTTAACCTCAGCCTGAATATCATCATCTTCCCATTCTTGTTTTTTCAATGCAGCTTTTACTATAGCAATTTGGTTGTCTTCATCAGACAGATCCATTTCTTTAAATGC
>CAIWHI010000223.1 GCA_903912435.1 uncultured Bacteroidota bacterium
AGCACTGGTATTGGCTCCGAATCCCAAAAGCCCTTGGCAACAGTGGTGATAGGTGGCCTGATAACTTCCACCATACTTACCCTGCTCATTCTTCCTGTTATCTATTCTATGGTGCATAATCTTATCCATAAGCGCGAAAACAGGAAATTGCTTAAACGATTGGGTGCGGTGAGATAGTGTGGGTAATAATTATATAACAGGCCTGTTTACTATACAAAACAGGCCTGTTGTTCATAATTTAAGATTTCCCTATCATACTCATGGAGGAAATTATTGTATTTTTGAGAGCCTCTGTGAACTTGCTGGAATTTTTAAAGCTGACATTCATGGGGTTCTTAACGCTACATGAATAAGTTAATAAAACAAATAATATATTTCTCCTTAAGACACCGCTACTTTGTATTTTTTCTAACTGGTGTTTTGGCTGTAATTGGTTTTATCTGCTATAGGGATACGCCGATAGAGACTTTTCCCGATGTTACCAATACACAGATAATCATCATTACTCAGTGGCCAGGCCGTAGTGCTGAGGAGGTAGAAAAATTTGTAACCATACCGTTGGAAACCGCACTTAATTCGGTGCAAAACCGAATTAATCTCCGGTCTACCTCCTGTTTTGGGTTGTCGTATATACGACTCATTTTCGATGATAATATCGATGATGCATTTGCACGTCAGCAGGTGTTTACCCGTATAGGTAATGCCGACCTGCCCGATGGTATTTCACCTGAAGTAGAGCCGCCTTATGGCCCAACGGGTGAGATATACCGTTATGTACTGGAAAGTAAGACTAAAAACGTCCGTGACCTCAATACTATACAGGAGTGGGTGCTTGACAGGCAGTTTAAGTCGGTGCCGGGTGTGGCTGACGTGAACACCTTTAGTGGTGGTGAAAAAATCTATGAAATACGTGTGAACCCTAATGAGATTATGAACTATGGGCTCACACCACTAGATATTTATACCGCAGTTTCAAAAAGTAATATCAATGTAGGGGGCGATGTGCTGGAACAGAATGGACAGGCCTTTATTATCAGGGGTATTGGCTTATTGAATGATATCAGCGAGATAAATAATATCATTGTTACCAAGATTAATGGAGTGCCTATCCTGGTGAAGAACCTGGCTACTGTAGTAGAAACTGAAAAATCGAGGTTGGGAAATGTGAAGCTGGATGCTAAGGACGACGTGGTAGAGGGTATAATAGTAATGCGTAAGGGCGAGAATGCTGCCCAGGTATTGGATGCAATACATGAAAAAGTAAAAGACCTTAATGAAAATGTATTACCCAAAGATGTAAAAATAGTACCCTTCTACGACCGTAGCCACCTTATGGAGTATGCTACCCATACGGTATTGCATAACCTGTTTGAGGGGATTATCCTGGTAACCCTTATAGTACTCATCTTTATGGCCGACTGGCGCACTACCCTTATTGTGGGTATAATAGTGCCTTTAGCCTTATTGTTTGCATTCATGCTCATGCGCCTTAAAGGTATGACTGCCAACCTGCTTAGTATGGGTGCGGTTGACTTTGGTATCATTATAGATGGTGCAGTGGTGATGGTGGAGGGGCTGTTTGTAGCACTCGATTATAGGGCAAAAGAAGTGGGTATGGCCCGATTCAACAAACTGGCAAAACTTGGCCTCTTCAAAAACGTAGGTGCTGAAATGGGCAAGGCAATATTTTTCTCCAAGCTCATTATCCTTACCTGCCTTATCCCCATTTTTGCCTTCAAAAAGGTGGAGGGTAAGATGTTCTCACCTCTGGCATATACCCTGGGTTTTGCACTATTAGGGGCACTTATATATACGCTTACCCTTGTTCCGGCTTTGTCTAGTATCTTATTGAGGAAAAATGTAAGGGAAAAGCATAACCCTGTGGTAGGTTTCTTTGAGAAATACATTATGAAGTCGTTCAGGTGGGTATATACCCATCAGAAATTGAGCCTTATTGTGGCTGTTTCGGCAATGGCAATAACTTTCTTCTCGGCAAGATTCCTGGGTTCGGAGTTTTTGCCCGAGCTTGATGAAGGTGCATTATGGGTAAAGGGGCAACTGCCCATGAGTGCATCGCTGGAGGAATCGAACGAGATTTCAAGAAAAATGATGACCATATTGGCGCAATTCCCAGAGGTAAACCATACCATGGCACAGATAGGCCGTACAGTGGATGGTACCGACCCCAAAGGGTTCTTTAATATAGAAATAGCAGTAGACCTGAAGCAAAAAGAGGAATGGCCTAAAGGGGTAACAACAGAAAGCCTCATTGATGCTATGGATAAACAGTTGACCAAAATACCCGGTATCCTATACAACTACTCACAGCCCATTAGGGATAATGTGGAAGAAGCAGTAGCGGGTGTACCGGCATCACTGGCTGTAAAAATATCGGGCAGGAATTTCCAGACATTGGATACCCTTGCCAATGAGGTGATGGGCCAACTGAAAACCGTGCAGGGTGTAGAAGACCTTGGTGTGCTAAGAAACCTTGGCATCGCTCAGATCGGC
>CAIWHI010000224.1 GCA_903912435.1 uncultured Bacteroidota bacterium
CTGATTAACAAAATGCCTGATGAAAAAATTGATGAAATAATTAAAGATTTCAAGAGGGTAATGGAATGGTCTTTTATTATCTGGGGGGAAGATAACTTCAGGATACCTACAGAAAATTCAAGAGGTGCAATTAATACTGCAATATTAGAGACAGTTTGTAATTATCTCTCTTATAAATCAAATGATTTTTTAAAAGTCAATGTTGGGGTAATTAAAGGTAATTACTCACTTATTTTAAGCAATAAGCAATATTTCGATGCGGTTACTAAGTCTACAGGAAATAAAGCAAAAGTTATTGAGAGATTTAGGATTGCATCATTATTATTAAATCAAGATACGGTTAGTCTAGACAATTACGGGGTAGCAAAAAACTCAGCTAATGATATTAATTCATTATATCAAGATGAGAAGCAAGACACAACTTTCAACTCCAACAATTTTAATGATAAATTAGATAAGACTTTGTTTTCATCAAGGTACAAAGCTAAGACTCAAAATTGGATCGTGGCAGATAAAGAAGCAATAAGGAATGCTAGAAAAAATGGAACAAGGCTTTCTGAACTGCTCCGAACTTACCAAGCCAAAGGCTATAGCGAGGGGCAAATAAAAGGATGGGTCAATACATGCGATAAAGTTTAGATTATGATAACCCAATTACAGCTTCAGAATTTTAAGTGTTTTAAACAATCGCCGGTTTTTGAATTCTCAAAAATTAACCTCCTGACAGGAATTAATGGAAGAGGAAAATCATCAGTATTGCAATCATTATTACTGTTTTCACAGTCTGCATATAAGGATCCTACTTTTTGCCAACTTAAAATTAATGAGGAATTAGTGTCGCTAGGAATTTATGACGACATAAAGAATAGTGAAGCACCAAGAAGTGAGAACATCAAATTTCATTTTAAGTGCGATACAGCTTTAAATGAGGCTGCTTTTTCTTACTGTGAAAATGAGTCAAATCCATTAGTTGCTCAATTGGAATCCATTATTATTACATTAAACGGGCAAACAAGGAATTATGATAGTAAAGGAATTGATTATAAAATTGGAAATAATTACTCACTCATTTTATTTTCCCTCTGTTATATCCAATTTATTGGGGCTGACCGATTAGGCCCAGTAAAATATATTGAGAAAATCAATCTGCCTGAATATATCAGGATAAGCCCAAAAGGAGAGAATGTCATTAATATTCTAGCGGAAGACAATCATCCTTTAGTTCACGAGAATTTATATAGAGGTAATGATGCTATGACCGTAATTCAACAAACAGAAGAATGGCTGGGATACATACTTGAAGGAGCAAAAATAGAAATTAAAGGCAGAGAAAAAGAGAGTAGTGTTTTGTACATGCTACTCAACAATAAAAATAATTCCTATAGTTATAAACCTGCAAATATGGGATTTGGGTATAGTTATATACTACCCCTAATTGTTGCAGGGCTAATTGCAAAGGAGCATGAGATTTTAATAGTTGAAAACCCTGAAGCACATCTACACCCAAGGGCACAATCACGGCTTGCTGAGTTTTTTGCAAGAGTAGCCTCTACAGGAGTACAGGTTTTCATCGAATCACATAGTGAGCATATATTAAACGGGTTAAGGGTTTGTGCCTTAAATCCTGAAATACCAATCAACAATACAGACCTGTCTATACTTTATTTTAATGAAGGATTTGAACCAGAGAAGTTAGTAGTAGATGAAAAAGGGAAAATAGCTAATTGGCCCGAGGGCTTTTTCGACCAGCAAGAAATCGACTTATCAAACCTATTTAAATTTGGCAGATAATCATCATGGTAGCTGAATTTTATATAATCCCTGATTCATTTGCCAATAATCCCCAATTTTCCCGGGAGCAAATAGAAAGTAAGATAAAATCCTTGGCCATTGATTTCAGGGAGATAAAAAAATATAAAGACTCCAATAGACTTTTTGTTCATTCTGATATTTATAATGTAGAATTTATTGAAGGACTAACGTTAGGATATATACTTTTTGACCCCCAAAGAGCAAAACAACACATTGACCGTGATGTTTTTAATGCCTTGAATAAAATTATAATCGAATCCCAATCCACTACTCATACCTCTCAAGAAGTAATTGAAGTATTACTTCCGGAACACAGCGATGAAATTTGCCATGGATTAATAGCCTTTCAGAAAGTAGATGGTGTTGATGAATCCTTTCAATTAATTTATGGCATTGATGGATGGTATATTTTTCGAAGGTACTTTTTAGGTTTATACCCTAAAAATGGCATCTACTTTATTAATGAATGTACTAAATACTTCCCAAAAATCTTTTTCCATGAGCAGAACAAACAATCTATCAGCCGCATTTTAGATAACTGTCCAAAAAAAATCATTTATCATTTGGCTGCATTCAATGATAAGTTTCGGGAAAGTCAACTACCTCAATTCAATCGAACCCAGGTTTTAGAACATTTTAGTAGAAATACTGATTTGGATGCCATAGCAAGTTTGGAGGGTGATGCAGGTAGGAAAGATGCATTATCCTTCTCATTTATCAATAAGGATAATCAATCCGAACAGGTTTGCTGTGAACCTCATATGAAATTGTGTTACAATGATAACTACCCGGGCGATAACTCCTACTCAAATGACAGAAGGATATATTTCCATGAAGGGAAGGCAAATATTCAAAATGGAAAATTATTGGTAGGTCATATCGGAGTTCATTTATAATTAACCATCATGAAAATCCTGATCATTGAGGATGAGCCAACACTAAATAAAAGTATGGTAGACTATCTGTCGGCACAGCAATACCTGTGCGAAACAGTGGGTAGCTATCATGATGCACTAGACAAAACGGCATTGTACCAATACGATTGCATAGTGCTGGATATAATGCTGCCTGATGGCAATGGCCTGCAATTACTCAAAGAACTAAAGGCTGCCGGAAAAAATGATGGGGTGATTATCTTATCGGCCAAAAATGAGCTGGAAGATAAATTGCTGGGCCTGAACCTGGGGGCTGATGATTACCTCACAAAGCCCTTTCACCTGTCGGAATTGAGCGTGCGGATAGCAGCAATTATAAGGAGGAAAAACCAGGCAGGGTCTAATCTGCTGGAGTTTGAAGAAATTATTATTGATGTACCTGCCCGGAGTGTGAGCGTTAATAAGACCGACCTGGTGCTTACCCGCAAAGAGTATGAGCTGTTGGTTTACCTGGTGATTAATAAGAACAGGGTGCTCTCTAAAAACACCATTGCCGAGCATATGTGGGGCGATGATATGGACATGGCCGATAATTATGACTTTATCTATGCCCACATCAAAAACCTACGCAAAAAATTGCTTGCCGCAGGTGCCGGCGACTATATTCAATCTGTTTATGGAATGGGGTATAAATTCACCAGCCATTGAAGCTATTCGACAAATATAACAGGCTGAATATTACAGCTACCATACTCACCTTTGTGCTGGGCAGCTGCACTTTTTACTTCCTGCTCTATTTTATACTCATCAACCAGCTTGATGAAACCCTGCAAACAGAACAACAGGAAATTGCCGCCTATGTAGCCACCCACAATACCCTTCCCGAAATCATCAAGACTCGTGACCAGTTTACCAGTTATGAGCCTGCCAAAGGCAAAACAAAAACCACTTTCCATACTGTAACCAATTCAACTGGCAAGGGTGAGGAAAAGCTCAGGGAAATAGTGTTTACGATTGAGGCTGGGAATAATTTTTATTTATTCAAGGTAGCAAAGCCACTGGAGGAAACCGAATCCCTGTTGCAGGTAATCATTGGTGTAACTATAGCTATGATAGGGTTGATACTGCTCATTGGCTATTGGATTAACCGGACTATGATACGCAAGCTTTGGCAGCCCTTTTACCAGTCTATAGAGCAAATTAAATGCTACAGCATTACCGACCTCAACACCCTGAAGCTGGATAGTGTAGCTATTGATGAGTTTGCCCTGCTGAATAAAAGCATTAATGAGCTTACCGAACGAATACAAAAAGACTATACCTCACTCAAGGATTTTACTGGTCAGGCGGCACATGAGATGCAAACCCCATTGGCAATCATCAGGTCTAAACTGGAAATGATGATGCAAAATGAATCTGTGGTAGCACAAAATGAAAAGCATATAGGCGATATTGAGAAGGCCATACATAGGTTATCACGGTTACACCAATCACTATTATTGCTCACCAAAATTGAGAACAGGCAGTTTATGGCTACCGAAGAAATTAGGTTGGACCAAATAATCAACGAAAAAATTGAGGAATAC